>CAYSAR010000343.1:0-2363 GCA_964428985.1 uncultured Gemmatimonadaceae bacterium
CATCGAGAACTTCAACGACGTCAAGGTCGGGGACGTGATCGAGGTCTACCGCACCGAGTCGGTCGCCCGCACGCTGCAGCCGGCGCAAGCCGGCTGAGCGGCGGCGAGGCCGGAAGGAGGGAAGCGTGCCGCCGCGTGACTCGCGTCGCATGGATCGCGTCGCCGAGGCGGTGCGCGAGGAGGTCGCGGCGTTCATCGCGCGCGACGCGAAGGACCCGCGCATCACCGGCTTCGTGACGGTGACCGGCGTCGAGATGACGCGCGACCTGCGTCACGCGAACGTGTTCGTGAGCGTCATGGGGTCCGACGCCGAGCGCGACGCGACGTTCGAGGGCCTCCAGAGCGTCGCCCACCACCTACGCAGCCATGTCGGGCGGACGCTGCGCCTCCAGTTCGCGCCCGAGATCGCGTTCAAGCTCGACCAGTCGGTCGCCCGCGCCGCGCGCATCGAGACGCTGCTCGCGGGATTGAAGCAGGAACGCGAGGCGCACGACGCCGACCGGCCCCCTGCCGATGCCGATGCCAGCCACGGCGACGGACCTGGCGACGCGGGCGAGCCGAAGCGCTGACGGGCTCCTGCTCGTCGACAAGCCCGCCGGCGTCTCCTCGCACGACGTCGTCGGCGCCGCGCGCCGCGCGCTCGGCGAGAAGCGCATCGGGCACGCCGGGACGCTCGATCCGTTCGCCACCGGACTCCTCGTGCTGCTCGTCGGGCGCGCGACGCGCCTGCTGCCGCACCTTCCCGGCGAGCCGAAGGTCTACGAGGCGACGATCCGCTTCGGCGCCGAGACCGACACCGAGGACCTGCACGGCGCCATCGTGCGCGAGGCGCCGCCGCCGTCGCGGGATGCCGTCCTGGCGGCGATCCCGGCGTTCACCGGATCGATCGACCAGGTGCCGCCGGCGTACTCCGCGAAGCGGGTCGACGGCGAACGCGCCTACAAGCTCGCGCGCGCCGGCGCCGATCCGCAGCTCAAGCCCGTACGCATCCGCGTCGATCGGTGGGAGGTGCTCGCCCTCGACGGATCCGACGGTGGAATCCGCGAGGCCCGCGTGCGCATCACATGCGGCGGCGGCACGTACGTCCGCTCCCTCGCGCGCGACCTCGCCCGTGCCGCCGGCAGCGCGGCGCACCTCACGGCGCTTCGCCGCCTCGCGAGCGGGCCGTTCCGTCTCGGCGACGCCGTGAGCCTCGAGGCGCTGCGCGAGGGCCGAGCGACGCTGCGGCCCGCGATCGACGCGCTCGCCGGGTTCCCACGCCAGGTCCTCGCGGACGAGGAGGTCACGCGGCTCGTGCGCGGCATCGACGTCGCCGCACGCGTCGATGGGGCTTGGGGCGCGCTCGTGCATCCCGAGACCGGCGTCCTCGTCGCGCTCGCGGAGCGCCGTGCGGACCGATGGCAACCGCGCGTGGTGATGCGTGAGGCCTGACGCGTCGTTCGGGCTCCCGCCCACGGTGACCGGCACGGTCTGCACGGTCGGCACGTTCGACGGCGTGCACCGCGGCCACCGTCTCGTGCTCGAACGGCTCGGCGCACGCGCGCGCGCGCTGGGCATGCCGGCGGTGCTCGTGACGTTCGATCCGCACCCGCTCGAGGTCGTGAACCCCGCGGCCGCACCACCGCTGCTCACCGTCGGCGCGGAGCGCATCGAGGTCCTCGCCGAGAGCCCGGTGGACTACGTCGTTGTGCTGCCGTTCACGCAGGCGCTCTCGTCGTACGGCGCGGCGGAGTTCGTCGACCTCGTGCTGCGCGAGCGGCTCGGGCTGCGTCACCTGCTCGTCGGCCATGATCACGGCTTCGGTCGTGCCCGCTCCGGCGACGCCACCACGTTGCGCGCCCTCGGTGAGTCACGGGACTTCGGCGTCGACGTCGTCGAGGCGGTGGCCGGCTCCGACGGCCGGCCGATCTCCTCGACGGTGATCCGCCGGGCGATCGCCGGCGGCGACCTCGATCGTGCGGCCGATGGCCTCGGGCGCCCGTACAGCGCGAGTGGGCTCGTGGGGCAGGGCGCCGGCCGCGGACGCGCGCTCGGCTTCCGCACCCTGAACGTTGCGCTGCCGCCGTCGCGGAAACTGCTGCCGCCGCAAGGCGTCTACGCCGTGCGCGTACAGACGCCGCGCGGACCATTCGGCGGGATGATGAACCTCGGACCGCGCCCGACCTTCGGCGAGTCGGCGATCGCGCTCGAGGCCCACCTGTTCGATGTCGACCGCGACTTCTACGGCATGCATGTCCGCGTCGATTTCGTCGCGCGGCTACGCGAGACGCGCAAGTTCGAGTCGCCGGATGCGCTCGTCGATCAGCTCCGGCGTGACGAGGCCGACGCCCGACGGGTACTGGCGGGCTCGGGTTGACCGCCGC
>CAYSAR010000344.1:0-2362 GCA_964428985.1 uncultured Gemmatimonadaceae bacterium
TGGCGAGGGGCAGGCCTTCTTCAGCGGCCTGCGCCGCTGGCACCGATGGATGGGCGCGAGTGCCTCCGAGGCACGGGCGAAGGCGCGCGCGGTGACCGGCGCGGCGAATCTCGCGTTCCTCTTCCTCGTGCTCTCGGGGATCTGGCTCTGGTGGCCGCGGTCATGGTCGATCGCGCGCCTGCGGAACACGGCGCTCTTCCGCACGGGCGTCCGCGGCAAGGCGCGCGACTTCAACTGGCACCATGTGATCGGCTTCTGGAGCGCGGTGCCGCTCGCGATCGTCGTCGCGACGGGCGTGTTCATCTCGTACCAATGGCCGGGACGGCTCCTCGACCGCGCGCTCGGCTCGCCGGAGGAGAAGGCGGCGGCACGCGCGACGCGCGCGACCGACGCGCGGAGCGCGTCGACCGCGTCGACCGCATCGACCGAACGAGCGGGTCGCGAGGAACCCGCCGTTCGCACGAGCGAGGCCTCGTTGGATGCGTTGCTCGCCGCCGCCGGGCGCGCACGCCCTGACTGGAGTTCGGTCACGATGACGCTCGGTGCCGCGAGCGCACCGACGCACACGGTGCTCGTCGCGAGCGGGAACACCTACCGGCCCGACCTGCGCACGACGCTCGTCATGGACGCGACCGGCGCGCGAGCTGAACCGCTCGAGGTCCGCGACTACGCATCGCTCAGCGCGAGCCGCAAGATCCGCGCGTGGGTGCGTTTCGGTCACACCGGAGAGGTCTTCGGCCTCTGGGGCCAGCTGCTCGCGACGCTCGTCACCGGCGCCGGCGCCGTGCTCGTCTGGACCGGGGTCTCGCTGAGCCTGCGCCGCTTCACGGCGTGGCGTCGTCGTCGATCGCGGCGCGACATCGAGGGACTCGGAGCGGCGACCGCATAACGGACGCAGGCTGGCCGACGGCGCCGCCGAGCGCGAGATTCCCCACCCGCCTACCGCTCGGTACCCTCCGCCCGCCGTATGATGAACGTCGAACTGATCGTCCTGCGCCTGCTGCACGTCCTCGGAGCCATTCTCTGGGTCGGCAGCGGCCTGTTCACCTACCTGTTCCTCATGCCGGCGCTGAAGCCCGGCACGCCGGCATTTGGCGAGGTGATGGCCGGTCTCCAGCGCCGCAAGCTCTTCACCGTCCTGCCGATCGCCGCGATCGTGACGATGCTCTCGGGCTTGCGCCTCATGCAGATCGTGTCAAACGGCTTCTCCTCGCAGTGGTTCGAGCTGCGCAGCGGACGCATGTTCGCGGCGGCGGGCCTCGCGTCGGTCCTCGCGTTCGTGCTCTCGCTCGTCGTCTCACGGCCGGCCGGCGTGAGGATGGGCGCGCTCATGGCGCAGCGACAGCAGGCCACGAGCGATGCGGATCGGTCTCGCATCGACGCCGAGCTCGCCATCCTGCGCAAGCGCTCGAGCGTCTCGACCGTCGTCGCGATGGCGCTCATCATCCTCGCGTCGTGCGGCATGGCGATCGCGAGGTATCTCTGAGGGATGGGAGAGGGAAGATGGGAGAGGTGAGTCGATCCGCGACGGATCCACGCGTCGACGCGTACATCGCGCGTTCGGCGCCGTTCGCGAAGCCGATCCTCAAGCACCTGCGCGCGCTGGTGCATGCGGCCTGCCCGCGCTGCGTCGAGACGATCAAGTGGGGGATGCCGCACTTCGACTACGAGGGCATGCTGTGCGCGTTCGCGTCGTTCAAGGCGCACTGCACGTTCGGCTTCTGGAAGGGCGCGCTCGTCACGGGCGATGACAGCAAGTCACGCGAGGCGATGGGCAGCTTCGGACGCATTACGTCGCTCGATGACCTACCGTCGGACGCGACGATCAAGCGGCTCATCAAGCGCGCGATGGCGCTCAACGAGCAGGGCGTGGAGGTGAAGCGCCCGCTGAAGGACCCGGCGCGCCGCAAGCGGCTCGACAAGGTGCCGCCCGACCTCGCGAAGGCGATCGCCGGCAACGCGTCGGCGAGGAAGTCCTGGGCGGCATTCGCGCCGAGCGCGAAGCGCGACTACGTGGAGTGGATCGTCGAGGCGAAGCGCGACGCGACGCGCGCGAGCCGGCTCGAGCAGGCGGTCAAGTGGATCGCCGAGGGGAAGCGGAGGAACTGGCAATACGAGAGGTGAGATGCGAGAGGGGAGACGTGAGAACCGCGCCCTTCGTATCGCACTCCGCTCACCTCTCCCATCTCACCCCTCAGGAGTCCAACGCCGTCACCGTCACCTCGGCCATCCCCTCGGCGTCGTACGTGACCTCGACGCGCCACGGCTGGCAGCAGATCTCGCAGTCCTCCACATACTCTTGCTGCTCGCCGCTGCCCGGATCGATCGCGAGTTCGATCGTCTCGTGGCAATACGGACAGAT
>CAYSAR010000345.1:0-2351 GCA_964428985.1 uncultured Gemmatimonadaceae bacterium
AAGCTCCTCGAGGAACCACCCGACGACACCACGTTGATCCTCACCTCGAGCGAACCGGGCGCATTGCTGCCCACGATCCGCTCGCGCGTCGTCGCGGTGCGCGTGACGCCGCTCGACGACGCCGCGATGCAGGCGTTCGTCGCCGATCCGCTCGCGGCGGGAGCGCTGCCGAACGAACGACCGGTCGAGCTGCTCCGCATGGCGGCTGGCGCGCCGGGCAGGCTGATCGGCGCGGACGACCGCGGGGCCGCGGTCGCGCGCGCACGCGCGTTGCTCGCAGCGGCGGACGGCGGTCGTGAACAGGTCTATCGTGCGGCGTTCACGAGCGGCTCGAGCAAGGCACGGGGTGCGTTCTCGGACGTACTCGATGCGCTGTCGGTGCTGCTGCACGAGCGCACGAAGCATGCGGCCGAACGTGGGGACGCCGCGCTCGCGGTGCGATCGGCGCGGGCGCTGCCGGCGGTCGAGGATGCGAAGCGCGCCGCCGAGGGGAATGCGAACCCGCAGCTCGTGACGGCGCGACTGCTCGAGGCGCTCAGCGGCGGCGGGGGCGGCCGATGAGCACGAGCGAGAGCAGCCGCGACCGGCTCTCCCACATCGACGCCGCAGGCGAGGCGTCGATGGTCGACGTGTCGTCCAAGACCCCGACGCTGCGGCGCGCCTTGGCCGAGGGGACCATCGCGATGAGCGCGGCCGCGTTCGCCGCGGTGCGCGACGCGCAACTGGCCAAAGGCGACGTCATCGGCACGGCGCGGATCGCCGGCGTCCTCGCCGCCAAGCGCACGGCCGAGCTCGTCCCGCTCTGCCATCCGCTGCCGCTGACCGACGTCCAGGTACGGTTCGAGCTGTTGGAGCAGCTGCCGGGCGTGCGCTGCGAGGCCGAGGTGCGCACGTCGGCGCCGACCGGCGTGGAGATGGAAGCGCTCACCGCCGTCTCGGTCGCGCTCCTCACCGTGTACGACATGGCGAAGTCGGCGGACAAGTCCATGAGGATCGACGGCATCCGGCTCCTCGAGAAGGACGGCGGAAAGTCCGGTCCCTACCGCGCTTCGCGGTAGGGACCGGCGCCCCTGGTCAGCGCACCCGCAGCTTCTGTCCGACGATGATGCGGTCGCCCTTGAGCCCGTTGAGCGACTTGAGCCGGCTGAGCGTGATGCCGTTGCGCCGCGCGATGACGCTGAGCGACTCCCCGCGACGCACGACGTGCGTGCGGACGGTCGAGGCGCCATAACGCTCGATGGCCGGATTCGGCACGTCGCGCGCGGCCTTCACGACATCCTTGCGCGGGATCAGGATGACCTGCCCCTTGTGCAGGTCGCCGTTCTTGAGCCGCGTCGCGCCCGGGTTGTACCAGTTGAGCTGCTTCGCCGTGAGCCCGTTCGCGCGCGCGATCTTCGTGATGAAGTCGCCGTCCTTCGTGACGTAGCGGCGCACGGCGGTCCGCTCGGCCTTCGGCAGCGCGTCGAACCGGTCACGGAACCCATCGACCGAACCGACCGGTGCGCGCAGCCAGAGCGCGCTCCCCTTCGGCGGCGTCATGCCGCGAAGGATGTTGTGGTTGTAGTCGAGCAGCGTGTCGAGCGGCACCTGGAGGGCCTTCGCGACCGCGGCGAGCGGCACCGCCGGTTCGACGAGCACCGAATCCCACGTGAACGGCTGCACCGAGCGGCGTTCGATGCCGTAGCGCGACGGATCCTTCCCGACGAGCGCCGCCGCGATGAGCTTCGGCACGTAGTCGCTCGTCTCCTGACGCAGCGCCTTCGCCTCGGCGAGCGCGAAGAACTGGTCCTCGCCCTCGGCGTCCTCGAGCGCGCCGGCGTGCTGGACGAGACTGCGCGAGATGCGCCCGGGGCCACCGTTGTACGCGGCCGCCGCGAGGTACATCGAACCGAAGTTCGACTTGAGCTCCTTGAGGAAGATCATCGCGCCGTCGGTCGCACGGACCGGGTCGCGACGGTCATCCACCCACCAGTCGACGCGCAGGCCGACGCCGCGCGCCGTCCCCGTCATGAACTGCCACATGCCGACCGCCGCCGCGCGCGAGTAGGCGTGCGGGTCGTACCAGCTCTCGATGAGCGGCAGGTAGATCATGTCCTCGGGGAGTCCCGCGGCGCGGAGTCGCTCGTGGATCATCGGCGCGTAGCGCGACTGCCGCTCGAGCGACGTTTCGAACGACTTGCGCGCGACGCCGGTGAAGCGACTGACGAAATACTCGACGCGCGCATGTGACTCATACGGCGCGACCTCGATGTCCCAACTGACGGGGGCCTCTTCCGGCTCGGCCTTCACGACATCGACCGGGTCAGGCGCCGGCTCGAGCTCGGCCGCTTCCGACGTGACGGAGGAATCGG
>CAYSAR010000346.1:0-2344 GCA_964428985.1 uncultured Gemmatimonadaceae bacterium
CAGCGCGCCGACGCGGTTCGCCTCGGGGTCGCGCACCTTGAGCGCGCCCGTCTTGCGGCTGGTGGCGAGCCACTGCAGCACGTCCATCAGCGGGATGTCCTCGATGCTGCCGGTCATCGAACGACCGGCGCTGTCGTTGGGCCGACGCCGCCGCTGCTCACCGGCGCGCCGCGAGCCGATCTCGTTGGCGCGCTTGTGCTCGACCTTGACGAGGCTCGATCCGATCGCGAGCCTGTCGCCCTCGCGCAGGCAGTGCAGCAGCGTCTGCTTGCCATTGACGTGCGTGCCGTTGCGCGAGCCGAGATCACGCACCCAGACGCGGCCGCGCTTGGCGAAGAAGCGCGCGTGCTTGCGGCTGACCGCATCGTCGGCGAGCACGAGATCGGCCTCGGTGCTGCGGCCGGCGACGAAGCTCTCCGCATCGAGCGGGAACTCGAGTCCTTCGTATTTGCCGTGCACGAAGTGCAAAACGGTGATGCGCGCTTCCTCGGCCATTCGCTGTCCGGCAACGTTACGCAACGGCGGCGTCCCCGGTCAACGCGGGTGATGGTGCGCACGCTCGCGGCCGATTCCGCGACGTCGATGCATGCATGAGAAGCGACGCGTCCGGTCGTGCGAGGGGATCCACCCGTAGCGTCGGGGGCGCCCTGGCGAATTTGACGGGGAACCCCGTCTTGCAGCGTTTACGCGGGCCTTTCAAACTCGAAAGCGTGTCCAGCGTCCGCCCCCGTCCCCGCCTCGGTCTCCTGTTCGGGCTGCTGTTGTCGGTGACGGCGGCGTCGGGCTGCAAGAAGGACGCGCCGGCCACCGATCACCCGGATGCTCCGCGCACGGTGATGGCCGAGCCCTCCACGTACGACGGCGTCGTGGTCGACGAGTCGTATCGCTACGAGGAAGCGCCCGCCGAGAACCCGGAGGCGATCGGGTACGAGGAGCTCAGCAACGGGGACAAGGTCGTCGTCGTGCATTACGTGCACACGTATCCGGAGCCGATCGAGACCTTCCCGCGCGTGTACTGGTCGGGCCGCTGGTACTACAACGTGCACGGCGACTTCATCTGGTACTCCGACTACTACGGCGGGTGGTGCTACTACTGGGGCCCGCCCGCGCCGCTCGTCGTCGGATGGAACGCCTACTATCCGTGGGCACCGTATACGTGGGCGGTCGGTTACTACGGGCCCGGTTGGTACTGGGGCGGCGTCGGCGTGTACGGCTATCACGCGTACGGTCTGCCGGTGGTGCACGAGCACCATCACCATCATCACCACTACGCGAGCGCGGGTCGGGGACCGGGCGGCGGTCGGGTCGAGCCGTCGCGGCCGTCGGCGGGCGGACCGAGCGGCAATCGTCCGAGCCCCGGTGGGCCCGTCGCGAGTGGACCGACGCGCACGCCTCCGGGCGACGGCGGGGCCGAGCCGCCGCGTCGCAAGCCGCCGACGGCGGAAGGCCGCGACGGCTCGCGGTTCGCTGCCGGCGGCGACGGTCCGTCGCGCACGACCCCGTCCGACAAGAGCGGTGCTCCGTCGCGCACGACCCCGTCGTCGCGTCCGAGCGACACGATCGCGAACAAGGGCGGCGCGCCGTCTCGCACCACGCCCGGGGCCGGCGCGCCTTCCCGCACGACGCCCGATGCGGGTCCTCCGACGGCTTCGAGCACGATCGCGAACAGGCCCGACGCTGGGCTGCCCGATCGCGGTCATGCGCCCGCACGCACCACCCCGGTGCGTCGCGATTCGTTCACCACCGCCGGCGGGTCGAGGGTGACGCGCGTCGATCCGACGCCGAGCCGCACCACGCCGTCGCGCACCTCGCAGTCGCTCGGCAGCGCGCCGTCGTCGAAGGGTGCATCGCAGGTGCCGTCGTGGACGGCGACGCCGTCGCGCAGCACGCCCGCGCCGTCGTGGGGTCCCACGCACGCGCCGAGCGGATCGCGTGAGCCGTCGCGGACCTCGCCCGGATTCGCGTCGCCGAGCCGCTCGTCGTCGCCGAGCTACGCGCCGAGCCGTTCGTCGTCGCCGAGCACCTCGAGCCCGAGCCGCCCCTCGTCGCCGAGCACCTCGAGCCCGAGCCGCCCCTCGTCGCCGAGCACCTCCAGCCCGAGCCGCCCCTCGTCGCCGAGCACCTCCAGCCCGAGCCGGTCCTCGCGCCCGAGCACCTCCAGCCCCACGCGGTCGTCGCGTCCGAGCTACTCCAGCCCCAGCCGTTCGTCCTCGCCGAGCTACTCGCCGTCGCGCTCGAGCCCGAGCCGCTCGAGCTACTCGCCGAGCCGCTCCTCCGCCCCGAGCCGCTCCTCCGCCCCGAGCCGCTCCTCCGCCCCGAGCCGCTCCTCCTCGCCGAGCCGCTC
>CAYSAR010000347.1:0-2331 GCA_964428985.1 uncultured Gemmatimonadaceae bacterium
CGCCGAACGCATCGCACGCGTACGCCTCCCCGCCGGCGTCGCGCAGCTCGCTCGGCGTGACGCCCAAGTAACGACGCGTCGCGTTGCGCAGCGCCGTGGGCGAGGGGAAATCGAGTTCGTTCGCGATGCGCTCCACCGATGCCCCGCGCACGCGCAGCGCGTGCGAGGCCGCGAGCAGACGGCACCACGTCAACAACACCTGGGGACTGTCGACGCCGGCACGGCGACACCGCTGCCAGAGCGTCTTGCGATGCACGCCGAGCGCACGCGCGATCCCCGCGACCGTCAACGGCACGCGCGAACGCGAGAGGGCGGCGCGCACGACCGCGTGCAACGGCGGCGGCACCGCGCCATCGAGGCGCGACCAGAGATCGTCCAGCAGCGCGCGGTCCTCCTCGGGGGGCGCGATCACGCGGAGGATCGCCCCCTCATCGAGCTCCTCGACGCTCGCGACATGCGCGGGACGCTCGGCCACGAGGGAGATGGCCGACGTCGTCCAACCGGCCGCGCGCCGCAACAGCGCGACCACCGGTCGCCGCGGGTCACCGGCGCGCGCTCGACGCACGAGCTCTGCCGTCGGCTCGCCACGCACGTCCTCGGGCTCGAGCACGAGCGCCGCGACCCGATCGCGGTCGAGCATCGCACGCCCGCTCGCGACCGTGCTCACGCAGGCACAGGCGAGCGCGCCGTCCCGCGCGATCGCAACGCGAAGCCGCGTCACGGCGACGAACGAGGACGAGAGCAGCAGGACCTTCTGACGGTCGGCGACATCAGGGATGGTAGCGGTCACGCCCCAAACTGCGACGCCCCGTCATCGACCCGTCACCGCCGTCACGCCAGGCGGCGCGAAGCTACGCGATCAGGCGCCTTCCATCCCCTCGGCAGCCTGAGGCAGCGCGCTCCACCGCCGCCGCTTCGACCGCGCCGTGCGCGCACCGAGCAACAGCTCGAGGTCGGTCCAGGTGTGGACGCCGCGATGCGACGCGTCGCGCAGCAGGCCATGGAGCACGCGCGCCGTCGCGAGCGCATCGCCGGCGGCACGATGGCGGCCCTCGATGGAGACGCCGTAGTGGTGCGAGACGGCGTCCAGGTTGCGGCGTGGGAGATGCGACAGGATCCGCCGCGCGAGCCGCACGGTGCACAGCTGGCCGGTGACGAGCGCCGCGAGCGGCGTCAGCGCGATGCGCCCGAACTCGGCGTCGAGGAAGCCGAAGTCGAACCGTGCGTTGTGCGCGACGAAGACGCGGCCGACGAGGTGCGCGGCGAGTTCACCGGCGACGTCGCGGAACGTCGGGGCCCTGCGCACCATCTCGTCGCTGATCCCCGTGAGCCGCGTGATGTGCCAGGGGATCGGCCGCTCAGGGTTCACGAGGGAGCTGAACGCGAGCGTGACCGAAGGGCCGTCGACATGCACGGCAGCCACCTCGGTCACGCGGTCGGTCGATCCTGGGGAGCCCCCGGTCGTCTCGACATCGACGACGACGAACGGGAGCGAGTGGAGTTCCATGCCCCTGAAGCTAAGGCAGGATCTCCCGTCCGGGCGGAGCGTCCTGCTCGGTCGTCGCCGTGAAGCCTCGCCACTTCCCGCCCGGCGCCATGACGACGCGGAAGATCAGCGGCATGCCGGGCACCTTCTCGAATTCCGCCATCCGCCAGTATTCGACGTTGCCATTGACGAGCATGACCTTCTCGCTCGTCAGCGCGACCTCCTGCCCCATCTGCTCACCCATCTGCTTGAGGCCGCTCTCGAGCCGCGGTCGCAACGCGTCCGTCGCGCCCATCGCCGGATCGGCGCTCTCGAGCAGCGCGTCGAGGTTCGACGTCATCGCCCGATCGAAGGTGAGGCGGCCGAGCTTGAGCGCGTCGGCGTGGGAGACGACATCGGGCGTGGCCGGCGCGGGCGCAGCCGGTTGGCTCGGCGCCGACGGCGTCGCCGGTGTCGGCGGTGCGGCCTGAGCGCCCAAGGTGAGGGCCGGCGCGACGAGCAGCGCGGCGAGGAGGTGTCTGGTCATGGTCGTTGGAGTGGTTGCCTCCCCTACGCCGAAGCGGTCGAAGCTGTTTCCCGGAACCGAGCGAGGGCGACTCCCTATTGAGAAGCCATCACGTCGCTTTTAGCTTGTGAATGATTTCACAAGCCCGCACAATCCTCCCGTGAAGCACATCGCCGAATCCACCGTCCGCCGGCTCTCCCTCTACCTCCGGTTCCTGGAGGAGCACGACGCGCGCGGCAATACGACGATCTCCAGCGGCGATCTCGCGCGCTTCGGCGGGACCACCTCGGCGCAGGTCCGCAAGGACCTCTCGTTCTTCGGCTCGTTCGGCAAGCGCGGC
>CAYSAR010000348.1:0-2315 GCA_964428985.1 uncultured Gemmatimonadaceae bacterium
CATAGACGTAGTAGTCGGCGGTCGGCGGCGTGGGGCGCCGCGCGCCGGCCGGCGTGGCGACGGTCGCGAGCGTGGCTAGGACGAACAGTAAGCGGTGGGACATGGCCACAATATGCATCGCGAGGGGGACTGCGTCACTCGGCATCACGTTTCGCATACCTCGCCGCGGCTTCAGCCCAGCCGGCGCGTAGGGAGGCGACGGGAGTGACAATGAGGCCGCCGGCATGCACTCGGATATCGACCTCATCTTCCAGGCCCGCCTTCTTGATCAAGCGTTCGGGAATCCGTACGCCCAGCGAGGCACCGATACGTACGAGTCGAGTCTTCATTCGGACTCCGATTTCGGATATACGACGTAATCGCATGGACGTCCGGCTCGCCAGCACCAAGGCTGTTTCGGGCGTATCTTTTCCCGACTCGGCGCGACCTACGGATCCGGATCCACCACTCGGAGCTCCTCTCATGGCTCGTACAGTCCTCGCTCGCTTGTTCCTTTGCCTCCTTCTGGCCGCCGTCCCAGCGACGGTCACAGCCCAGCAGTCTGCGGCCACCCCCGTCGCGGCGAAGCTCGTCGCCGAGCCGGCGTCGCTCGCGCTCAAGGCGGGCACGCCGGCGATGTTCAAGGTCAAGGCGCTCGACGCCTCAGGCCGCGAGATCCCGAACGCGTTCATCCGTATCCGCAGCGGGAACCGCGCGGTGCGCTTCGGCGACACGACAGTGGTGGCGACGACGGCCGGCAAGTTCGAGGCGACGGCCACGGCGGAGGGCGCGAACGGGCAGATGATCTCGCTCGCGATCCCGGTCGTCGTGACGTGGCCGGCGCTCGCGAAGCTCGAACTCGAGAGCGAGGGGACGACGCTCTACGCGGGCATGACGACGCCGCAGAGGGTGAAGGGCTTCCACGCCGACGGATTCGAGCGGCCGGGCGTGACGGCGAGCTGGACGAGCTCGAACCCGAGCGTCGCGACGGTGAGTCGCTTCGGCGACGTGGCCGCGATGGCGCCGGGCAAGGTGACGGTGACGGCGGAAGCCGAGGGCGTGAAGGCGACGCGCGAGTACACGATCGTCGCGAACCCGGTCGCGTCGATCGAGATGCAGGTGCCGGAGACGCAGATGCGCACCGGCGACGTGATCCACTTGAAGGCGGTCGCGAAGCGCGCGAACGGGCAGGCGATCACCGACATGCCGATCACCTGGAGCTACACGTACACGCCCGACGATTCGATCGCGCCGGCGGGGATCCCGGGTGGCGCGGGCATGGTGCACTTCGACCGGTTCGCGGCGAACTATCCGGGGCGCTATGTGCTCATGGCGCACGCGGGCGGTCGCATGGCGCAGCAGACGATCCAGGTGACGCCGCGCGACGTGCGGCAGCGCATCCAAGTCTCGAGCCGCGGCACGATCAACTCGACGCACACGTCGGACCTGTGGCCGTGGACGGGGAAGGACGGCCGCGATTATGTGCTCGTCGGGACGTGGGGCGGTGACGGCTACGGGCTCGTCTTCGACATCACCGACATGGACAACATCGTCAAGACGGATTCGGTGAAGGTCGATGCGCGCACGATCAACGACGTGACGGTCTCGCCCGATGGCCGCTACGGCGTGCTCTCGCGCGAAGGGGCGAGCAACCGCAACAACGGCGTCGTGATCCTCGACCTCGCGAACCCGGCGCACCCGAAGATCGCCGCGACCTTCGACCAGGAGCTCACGGGCGGCGTGCACAACATGTTCGCGACGAACGACTACCTCTTCGCGATCTCGGGCGGCGCGAAGTACGTCATCATCGACGTGAAGGACATCTACAAGCCGAAGTACGTGAGCGAGTACCGGCACCCGAACGCGCGCATCCATGATCTCTGGGTGCGCGATGGCATCGCGTATTCGGCGCAGGGCGGCGTCGGGGTCGTCGTCGTCGATGTCGGCAACGGGCAGTACGGCGGGTCGATCGAGAAGCCGAAGCTCATCACGACGTACAAGGTGAACTCGGGGCACGAGATCTATCCCTACTATCAGAAGAGCACTGGGCGCACCTACCTCTTCATCGGCGACGAGGAGATGAGCCGTCGCGGTCGCGTGTGGGAGGGCTCGGGCTACGCGCTCAGCGGCCCCGACGGCAAGCCGCCCCGCGGTGGCGTGCCGCAGACGTCGGGTGGGTACACGCACATCGTCGACTTCACCGACCCGATGAACCCGATGGCGGTCGGGCGTTATCACCTCGAAGACTACGGGTCGCACGACATCATCGTCGAGGATGATGTGCTCTACCAGGCGTACTATGACGGTGGCGTGCGCATCGTCGATGTGAGCGGGGA
>CAYSAR010000349.1:0-2314 GCA_964428985.1 uncultured Gemmatimonadaceae bacterium
GACGAACAGGTAGATGTTCCTGACCGGGGGATCAGCGGGCTCCAGCTCGGTCTGGTCGGGATCGCGCTTCGGTCCGGTCGCATACTGCAGCAGGATGTCGCCGCGCACCGAGAGGAGGTCGACGTTGCCGCTCAGCGACGACACGTCCGCGCTCGCCTGTCCACTGAGGCCGGGGGCCGTGGCCTCGCCCGTGAGCCGTTCGGTGTTGACCTGAGCCGCCGCCTCGTCCCCGCACGGCCACAGGAAGACGCTGACGATGAGGAACGCGGTCAGCCACCCCGCGTTGCCGCCTGCGGTGCGCACGGTGTGCGTTGTGGTGGGTTCTGGCACCCGCGCATCATACATGAGTGGCGGGCCCGCCTCCGTGCGGAACGGCGGTTCCTACCCGGTTGAACAGCACCTCTGCGACACGGTCGCTGTCCCGGTCCCCACGGAGATCCTCGCTCAGGGCGAGCGTCTCAGCTCGCCGACGCCTTCAGGATCGTCCCACTTCTCGATCCAGACGCTGCTTGCGACGCCGTCGGGCCCGACCGTGAAATCCACCGCAGAGACCCCGCTGCGATTCTCGCCCCGTGTCTCGAAGGTGAACGTGTTCGCGTCCCAGTGCTCGAGCCGGAACCGCATGTTCCGCGGCCCCGCGATGAGCACGAGACCCGTGTCGTCGGCGGCAATCCGGACCGGGCCGTAGAAGTCGTTGGCATACGTTCCGACGTAGGCGGCGTGGCCCAATGCTGGCGTGGGATCGGCGGGGGCTTTCGCGTCATCGAGTCGCGAAGGGGGACCGTCGAGAATCGGCGCGAACATCCGCGCGAAGGCGCCCTGCCAATCCCGCGTCACGCCGCCGAATTCGACGATGTCCAGGAACGCGGAGCTGATCGCCTCGGCGAGACCGACTGGCTGAGCGTTGGTGAGCACCACGATCCCGACGTCGGCCGCAGGCACGGCGGCGAACGTCGTCCCGGCTCCGAGGAGGAAGGCGCCCGAATGCGAGAGCCGCACGCGGGCGGTCGCGTCGGTCGAGACGCCCATTCCGAGGCCATAGAAGCTGGTGCGGGCCGTCGCGGATCCCTTCGAGCTCGACGTCATGTGGGGCGTCTGGATCGCGAGCAGGGCCTCGGCTTCGATCACGCGTTCCCCGTCGAAGACGCCGTCGGCGAGCAACAGACGCATCCACCGGCCCATGTCGCGGGCCGAGCTGCTCACGCCGCCCGCAGGGGACTGCGCATCGGGCTGTCGCTGCTCGACGAAACGCCACTCGCCGTCAACCCGCTGGTGGCCGACGGCCCGATTCTCCCGGGCGGCGAAGTCCGCGTAGGTCGACGAGGTGCGGCTCATGCCGATCCGGTCGTAGAGTCGGCGGCGCGAAAGCTCCTCCCAGCTCGTCCCCGCGGCGGCGGCGACCGCCTCGGCGGCCGCCGTCATGCCGAAGTTCGTATAGGCGTAGACCGCGCGGAACGGCGCCAGCGGCGCGAACCGGAGCCGCTCGAGCACCTGCGCCCGGTCGAATCCGAGATCCTCGAGCAGATCCCCTGCGTGTCCCGGCAGGCCGCTGCGATGGGAGTACATGTCGGCCAGGGTCACATGCCGGGTGACCCACGGATCCGCGAGGGCAAAATGCGGCAGGTGGGTCACGATCGGATCCGTCCACCTCACGGTGCCGTCGCCGACGGCGCCGGCCACGACCGTGGCGCCGATCGTCTTGGAGATCGACGCGAGCTGAAACACCGTGTCGGCGTCGACCGGCTCTCCCGAGCCCACCCGCCGCTCGCCGAACCCGCCGGCGTAGACGATTTCGTCGCCGTGCACGACGGCGACGGCGACGCCTGGCACGCCGGTCTCCGACATCATCCCGGCCACGAGCCCCGGCAGCTGCTCGACCGCCCGGGCCACCCGATCGTCCGGGACGGGCCAGGCGGCGATCTCGTTCGGAGGCCCGTCGAAGGACGGGACGGCCGAGCGTTGGGCGGCGGCGACACGACAGTCGAGCTCAACGCCCCGCCACTTCACCTGTGCGGTCTCGCCCCGGGTCCAGAACAGGACCTCGCCGCCCTCGTACCGTGCTCCGCTTCCGGACACGGTCCGCGTGACGGAGACGGTGTCCCCACCACGTTCGAGACGGGCCGCATCGTCGCCGATCCAGCTCACGAGGATCGTCGTGCCGTCGTCGCAGACGAAGGAGACCGCCTGCGCGTCGCCCGCGAGGACCGGACTCCCGGCCGCGAACGCCGCGACGACGAACGCGGCCAGCGGGCCTCGCCACGAGGGGCACCGCCAGCGGGATGCGATGTGGTGGGATGTCTCGGAATGACGGGCG
>CAYSAR010000350.1:0-2259 GCA_964428985.1 uncultured Gemmatimonadaceae bacterium
AGTCCCGCGCCGATCACGTGCATCGTCGCGATCGTCATCGCGACGATCGGCTGCTCCGCGGTCGCGGCATGGCCGGCGAGCGCCGGCGTCAGCGCGACGACGAGCACGGCGATCGTCGCGACGCGCCAGCCGCGCGCCCGACCCGTGCGCGCGACGGAGAACGCGAGCAGCGTCGCCGTCGACCAGACCATCGCGAGCTGCGCCGCCTTCCCCGACGACGTCCCGAACAGGATCGAGTCGAGCGCCGGCCGCCACGCCTCGCCGGGTTCGAGGAAATCCATCACCTGCAGCGCGACGCGCGCCGGCACCGCGAGCAGCACGACGATGGCCGCGATCATCGCGCCCGTCGCCGCGGTGCGCTGGACCGGCGCGCGCTCGGTCGCGACGAGGCCGCAGCGCGGCAGGACGAGCCAGTAGATGCCGAGCGCGCCGACGAGCACGGCGATCGCCGAATACAGCGCCGCCCCGAGCAGCGACGGCGCGACCGCCGCGATGCCGTTCAAGGGGCCTGCGGCCGCACCGTGAAGCGGAACGTGCCGCGCACGACGTGGCCGTCGGCGGCCATCGTGCGCCACTCCACCGAGTAGGTGCCCGACGGCAGCGGCGAGGCGAGCGCGGCCACGACCGGCGACTTCGGCGCCTTCTCCTGCGTCAGCGGCTGCGTCGGCACGGTGTCGCCGCCGGCCGCCCGCACGACGACGCGTGTCGCGCTGAGCGACGTCGCTTGCGAGAACCAGAGGCGGATCGCCGACGCCGAATCGACGACGCTGCTGTCGGCTGGGGCGCTACGCTCGAGACGAAGGTGACGCGCCGGCGCAGCAGCGGCGGCGAGGACGAGCGAGGTCGTCATGGCAAGCGCCAGGACCGCGACGCGAGCCCGGTTCCGGGAGTGCGGGTGCATGCCGAATGATACACCGGCTCCCATCGCATGGCGGTGGGGGCTACGTTGGGAGCGTATGCCCTCCCGGCCCCGCACCTCCCGCGCGAAGGATCCCGAGGTCCGTGCGCTCCAGCGCCGCATCAAGGCGCTCGCCCACGAGCGCAACGCGGTCATCCTCGCACACAACTACCAGCGCCCCGAGGTCCAGGACGTCGCCGACTATGTCGGGGACTCCCTCGGCCTCTCCCGCGAGGCCGCCGCGACCGGCGCCGATGTCATCGTCTTCTGCGGCGTCCACTTCATGGCCGAGACGGCCGCGATCCTCTCGCCGTCGAAGACGGTGCTCCTCCCCGACCTCGCCGCCGGCTGCTCGCTCGCCTCGACGATCGACGCCGAGCAGCTGCGGGCGTGGAAGGCCGAGCATCCTGGCGCGGTCGTCGTGTCCTACGTGAACACGACCGCCGAGGTGAAGGCCGAGAGCGACTACTGTTGCACGAGCGGCAACGCGGTCGAGATCGTCAACTCGATCGCCGCCGACCAGGATATCCTCTTCCTCCCCGACATGTTCCTCGGCGCGCACGTGCGCCGCGTCACGGGGCGCGAGAACATGCACGTCTGGATGGGCGAGTGCCATGTGCACGCCGGCATCGACCCCGACGACATCGCGCGGCAGCGCGCGGCGCATCCGCGGGCCGAGTTCCTGGTGCATCCCGAGTGCGGCTGCGCGACGAGCGTCGTCGAGGCGGTGAGTGCGGGCGATGTGGACCCTTCCGGGGTACATATCCTCTCCACCGAAGGCATCATCAAGCGTCCCGCCGCGGCCGAGGGAGACACGTTCATCGTCGCGACCGAGGTCGGGATCCTCCACCGCCTGCGCAAGGCGTACCCGGGGAAGATGTTCATCGCCGCCAACGACCGCGCGTCCTGCGCGTACATGAAGGTCACGACGCTGCCGAAGGTGCTCGCGTCGCTCGAGCACATGAAGCACCGCATCACCGTGCCGGAGGATGTCGCCGCGCGCGCCCGTCGCGCGATCGAGCGCATGGTCGCGGTCGGGGGCACGACGCCGGCGCCGGGCGCGGGCGTCGACCCCGGCGTGGATCCGGGCGAATGATGCCGGCGCCCACGCACGCCCCGCGGCGCATCACGCCGCTCAAGACGCCCGTCTACGCCCCCGAAGGGAGCGCCTATCCGCTCGACGACGGCGCGATCGCCGCGCTCGCGCGCGCCGCGCTCGACGAGGACCGCGCGTTCGAGGACGTCACGACAATCGCGACGGTGATCAGCGCGCGCCACGCCCGCGCGTCGCTCGTGGCGCGGCACGACGGCGTCATCGCCGGCGTGCCGATGGCCCTCGCCGCGTTCCAGTTGCTCGAGCC
>CAYSAR010000351.1:0-2250 GCA_964428985.1 uncultured Gemmatimonadaceae bacterium
CGCCGACGGCTCAGACGCGCTCCACGCTGAGCGCGACCGCGTTCCCGCCGCCGAGGCAGAGCGTCGCGAGCCCGGTGCGCTTCCCCTGCGCCTCGAGCGCATACAGCAGCGTCGTGAGCACGCGCGCGCCGCTCGCGCCGATCGGGTGGCCGAGCGCGATCGCGCCACCGTTGACGTTGACGCGGTCCCAGTCCCACTTGAGCGCGTCACCGTCGGCGAGCGCCTGCGATGCGAACGCCTCGTTCGCCTCGACGAGGTCGTAATCCCCGATCTTGGCGCCGGTCTTCTTCATGAGATTGTTGACGGCGACGATCGGCGCGAAGAAGAGATCCCGCGGGTCCCCGCCGCCCGACGCGTACCCGGTGATGCGCGCGAGCACCTTGAGCCCGTGCGCCTTCGCGTACGCCTCGCTCGCGACGACGAGCGCCGACGCGCCGTCGTTGAGGCCCGGCGCGTTGCCCGCCGTGACCGTCTGCTCCTCGGGCTTCATGTCCTTTGGCGCGTCCTTCGGGAACGCCGGCCGGAGCTTCGCGAGCGCCTCGAGCGACGTGTCCTTGCGCGGCGACTCGTCGGTGTCGATCGTGACCGGCTTCTTGCCCGCGAGCTCGACCGGGACGATCTCGGCCTTGAACTTCCCGCCGTCGATCGCCGCGACGGCCTTCCGGTGCGACTGGAGCGCGAACTCGTCCTGCCGCTGCCGCGTGATGCCGGCCTTGCGCGCCGTGTACTCGGCGTGGCCACCCATGTGCACGTCGCAGAACGAGCACCAGAGCCCGTCGGTGATGAGCAGGTCGTGCATCGTCTGCGGACCGAACTTCACGCCGCCGCGCATGCCGCGCACGTAGTGCGGCGCGTTCGACATCGACTCCATGCCGCCCGCGACGAGCAACTGCTCGTCACCGGCGCGGATCGCCTGTGCGGCGAGCATGACCGCCTGGAGCCCCGAGCCGCAGACCTTGTTGACCGTGTACGCCGGGACCTCGCCGGGAATGCCGGCCTTGATCGCCGCCTGGCGCGCCGGGGCCTGCCCCACCCCGCCCTGCAGCACGTTGCCGATGATCACCTCGCCCACCTCGGCGGCGTCGATGCGCGCGCGCTCGACGGCGGCGCGGATCGCGATCGCTCCGAGCTCGGGCGCGGTGAGCGGTGCGAGGCCACCCAGGAAGCGCCCGATCGGCGTGCGGACGGCGGAGACGATGACGGGGGTCGTGCGGTCGGACATGTCGAGTGGGGTCCTATTGGAAACGTCGTGTGGAATTGAAGCCGATCGTCGCGCCGATGGCGGGCATCAGCGCGATGACGTTGATCGCCGCCCAGCGCGCGGCGGTGTTCATGCCGGGCGACGGCGCGCCCTCGGCGAAGATGAGCTTACTGAGCGCCCAGCCGGCGACGAGACCGACGCCCGCCCCGGCGAGCGTCTCGTCGAAGTCGCCGGCATGGTCACCGATGCTGCCGACCGCGTAGACGAAGCCCGCCGTCGCGAACGTGCCGACGACGGCGCCCGACGCGTAGCCGACGCGGCGTCGCGTCTCGTCCGAGCGCACGCCGACCAACTCGCCGAGCTGCTCCCCCGCGACCCGCCCCACGAGGAATCCGCCGATGCCGGCGTACGCTCCACCAATCGACTCGATGGCGACGCGCCCGGCGTCGAGGCGCGGCCGCTCGACGCGCTGGCCGAGCGCGGGCGTCGAGGCGAGGGCGAACGCACACGCGGTCACCACCACCCGCGCGGCGCGCGTCACGAGGCCGCGCCTTCGGAGGATGGCACGAGCGCCCGCGACCGGATCTCGCCGGTGACCCGAGCGATGAAGTCGTCGAGCGCGGTGACCTCCTGCTTCTTCCCCGCCCCGCGCACGCGCACCGCGACTTGCCCCGCCTCGGCCTCGCGCTTCCCGATCACCGCCATGTAGGGGACCTTCATGAGCTCGCCGTCCCGGATCCGGTAGTTCAACGTGTCGCTGCGGTCGTCGCAGACAGCACGGACGCCGGCGTCACGGAGTTTCGCCGTCACCTGTGCGGCATACCCCGAGACGTCATCCGAGATCGGGAGCACGCGCACCTGTTCCGGGGCGAGCCAGACCGGGAACGCGCCGGCGAAATGCTCGATGAGGATCGCGAGGAAGCGCTCGAACGAGCCGCAGACGGCGCGGTGGATCACGACCGGCCGGTGCGCGGCGTTGTCCTCGCCCGTGTACGAGAGGTCGAAGCGCTCGGGCGCGTTGTAGTCGAGCTGGATGGTGCCCAACTGCC
>CAYSAR010000352.1:0-2248 GCA_964428985.1 uncultured Gemmatimonadaceae bacterium
CGTACTCAACCTCGGCGCCGAGCGCGAGGAGGTGGCCGAGCAGTCCCGCGCCGACGTCGGAGTAGCCGTACGCGCTGCCGGGCTCGAACTCGAGCGTCGTGCCGAGCAGCGAGCGATAGAGCACCGCCGCGTCGTAGCCGGCATAAGGCTCGTCGGAGCGGATCGGGCGCGGGCCGTCAGGTTCGCGCGGGAGGCCCGAGGTGTGTGACGCGAGTTGGCCGAGCGTGATCGCGATCTCGTCGAACGTCGGCACCATCGCGCCGTCGGGAAGGTAGCGCTGCACGGCGTCGTCGAGCGTGACATGTTCGAGCAGCGCGAGCTCGGCCAACAGGATGCCGCCGAAGAGCTGCGAGATCGCACCGATCTCGAATGTCGTCGAATCGGTGAGCGCCGCTGGATCGGTGACGCGCGCATGGCCGGCGGCGGCGAAGTTCACGCTCGGGCCGTCGATCACGCCGGCGACGATCCCGACCGCCTGGCGACCCTCGACGATCGGTCGCAACACGCGCGCGAGCGCGAGCGAATCGCGCGTCGCCTGGGCATGCGCGAGCCCAGGCGGCGTCAAGACCATCACGATCAAGAGAAGAGCGAGCCGACGCACGATGCGTCGGAATCTACTCCTCCCTGAGCACGCGCATCGGCTCGATCCGTAGGATCGCCCGCACCGGCAATGTCACCGCGACCGCCGCCATCGCGAGACCGATCGTGACGACCGCACCGATCGCGAGCGGGTCGACGACCGACGTGCGATAGAGCATGTCGTCGAGCATGCCGCGCAAGAGCACGAGCGGCACGACGCCCAAGAGCATCCCGCCGGCGACGACCGACACCGCGCGCAGCACGATCGGCCGCACGACTCGCACCGGCTCCGCGCCGAGCGCGACGCGCACGGCAATGCCGCTGCGCTCTTGGGCCACGAGGTAGCCGAGCACGCCCGTCAACCCGACGAGCGCGACGACGCCGGCGAGCGCGCCGAATACCGTGAACACGAACCGCCCCGTCTCGAGCCGCCCGGTGAGCCAGTTCAGGTTCTGCTTCACCGGCGTCACGGTCGTCGGCAGCAGATCGGGCTCGGCGCGCCGGATCGCCTCGGCGATCATCTCCGGTGTTGCGGCGCCGGTCTCGGTCAACCGGATGAACAGCGCGCGGTGCGGCGGCCGCTCGATCGGCTGCGCCGCCGGCACCCAGTACCCGGGCCGAATCTCACTGTGCGGCTCGCCGATCATGCGTGCGTCGCGCACGATGCCGACGACAGTGCGACACGGCATCGTGTCGCTGCCGACGCGCACGCAGGCGCCGATCGCCGCGCCGGGCGCCCACGCACGCCTCGCGAACGTCTCGTTCACGACGATCACCGGCTCGGTGCCGGCGCGATCGGTCGACTCGATCCACCGTCCCGCGCGCAGCTGCATGCCGGTCGCCTCGAGATGCTCGGGAGTCGCGACATCGAACGTCGCGTCGGGCATCGAGTCGCGCGCGCCGGGAATGGAGATCATCCGGTTCGCGCTGTTCCACCACGGCACCATGAACGCCTGGCTCACCGCCGCGACGCCCGGCAGCGCGCGCACCGCGGCCGCCGTCGACTCGTAGATCGCCTCATGTCGCGCGGGGTCGATGCCCGGCTCACCGACCGGCGGCTCGGCGAACACGAGCCGCTCGATGTCGAAGCCATGGTCGTTCTCGAGCGCACGCCGTACGCTGAGCACGAACGCCGCCGACAGACTGAGCAGCACCGCGAACACGCCGGCTTGCACGACGAGCATCGCGGTGCGCACCGTGCGCGCGCTCCGTCCGACGCCGGCGCGCTGCGACCCGCTCCCGCGCAACAACTCACCCGGGTCGGTGCGACGCAGGTGCAGCAACGACGCGAGCGACGCGAGCCCGCCGGTGATCGTCACCATGAGCATCGCGATGCCGACGAGACGCAGGTCGAAGAGCGGCCGCGTCCACGCGGTCGATGGCACGACCGTCGCGCGCACGATGCCGCTCGCCTGCGCGGCGATGATCAAGCCGAGCGCACTGCCGGCGAGCCCGAGCAGCAGTGTCTCGGCGACTTGCGTCCGGAGCAGGTGCCGCAAGCCGCCGCCGAGCGCCATGCGGATCGCCGTCGGCCGCGCGCGCGCCGCGGCACGCGCGACGAAGAGGTTGACGAGGTTCGCCGCGATGAGTGCGTTCAACAGGAGCGCGCCGGCGGTGAGCCAGAGCGAGAGACGCCCCGCCGGTGACGGGTTCGCCGCGCGGCCAGGGA
>CAYSAR010000353.1:0-1075 GCA_964428985.1 uncultured Gemmatimonadaceae bacterium
TTGTACGTGTTCTTCCCGTCGGCGTTCGTCGCGAAGATCCGGCCCTCGCCGTTCGCGATCGGCTCGCGGGACTCCTTGTCGAGCACGACGACGGTGTACGTGATGCGCTCGAGCGCGCGCGGCGGCGAGACGTCGCTCGTCACGCGCATCTCGAACTCCTCCGTCCACAGGCGGATCAGGCTCGGGTCCGGTCCCTCGCCGCAACTCGCCGCCGCGGCGATCGCGAACGCCAGGCCGGCGAGCCGGCGTGCTGCGGTCATGCGCATCATCCCTCCGGGGTCAGGTCCTCATGATGCGTCACCTGCGCCTCGCCCATGAGGTGCCGCAGCGTGTTCTTCAGCTTCGTCTGCTGGATGAACAGGTCGTGCTCGGGGAGCAGTCCCGGCTGCGACATCGGGCTCTTGTAATAGAACGATAGCCACTCCTGCATCCCCTTGAGCCCGGCGCGCTGCGCGAAGTCGCTGAAGAGCGCGAGGTCGAGCACGAGCGGCGCGGCGAGGATCGAGTCGCGGCAGAGGAAGTTCACCTTGATCTGCATGGGATACCCCATCCAGCCGGTGATGTCGATGTTGTCCCACCCTTCCTTGTTGTCGCCGCGCGGCGGGTAGTAGTTGATGCGCACCACATGGCTGAAGCCGTCGTACAGCTCGGGATACGTCTCCGGCTGCAGGATCGTATGGAGCACCGAGAGCTTCGACTCCTCCTTCGTCTTGAACGACGCCGGGTCGTCGAGCACCTCGCCGTCGCGGTTGCCGAGGATGTTCGTCGAGTACCACCCCTCGAGTCCGAGCATGCGCGCCTTGATGCCCGGCGCGATGACGGTCTTCATCCACGTCTGGCCGGTCTTGAAGTCCTTGCCCGAGATCGCGACGCCTTCGCGGTTCGCGAGCTCAAGCAGCGCCGGCGCGTCGACCGCGAGGTTCGGCGCGCCATTGCAGTAGGGCACGCCCTCCATCAGGCAGGCCCACGCATACAGCATCGACGGCGCGATGTCCTGGTGGTCCTCGGCCATCGCGCGCTCGAACGCGTCGATCGTCTGGTGCACCGCCGACGGCCGGATGAAAATCTCGGTCGC
>CAYSAR010000353.1:1085-2230 GCA_964428985.1 uncultured Gemmatimonadaceae bacterium
ACCACACGGCGACGACGCGCTCGGCGCCGCTCACCTTGCGGAAGTTGCGGATGTCCTCACGCAGCTGCTCGGCGAGGTCGCGCTTGCTCTTCCCGTTCTTGACGTTCGTGCCCTGGAGCCGCGTGACATAGCGCTGGTCGAAGACCGCCGGCATCGGCTTGATGGCCGAGAGGAAGTCCTTGAGCGGCTCGAGGTCCTGCGGCGAGAGCACGCCGGCCTTCCGCGCCGCCGTGTAGGCGTCGTCGGGGATCGGGTCCCACGCGCCGAAGACGATGTCGTCGAGCGACGCGAGCGGGATGAAGTCCTTGATGAGCGGCGCGCGCAACTCGCTGCGCTTGCCGAGGCGGATCGTCGCCATCTGGGTCAGCGAGCCGATCGGCTTCGCCGTGCCGCGGCGGACGGCTTCCACGCCGGCCATGAACGTGGTCGCGACGGCGCCGAGGCCGGGGGTCAGGATGCCGAGCTTACCGGAAGCGGGACGTACCATTGTCTGGTTGTCGGTCGATGTCGTGGTCAGTGGAGCCGCCTCAGGCGGCGGGGCGCTGCTGGAAGGTCACGCGCGCGACATGCTGGATGCGCTGAACGAACGTAATCACCGCCGTGACCGCGAGCAGGGTCACGACCGCGCGCAGGATCCACCCGTCGAGGGCGAGGCCGAAGAACGCCTGCGGGGCGGCCAAGAGGGCGATGCGCTCGGGGCGCTCCATCATGCCGATCCCCTTCATCTCGACGCCGAGCGCCTCGGCCCGCGCGCGCGTGTAGGACGTGAGGAACGTCGCGAGCAGGCCGGTCATGCCGATCGCGACCATCACGAGCGAGTAGTGCGTGCCGTGGCTCGCGTAGAAGAACGTGAGCCCGCCGAAGAGGAAGCCGTCGGCGACGCGGTCGAGCGTGGAGTCATAGAACGCGCCGAACGTCGTCGACTTCCCGGTGCGGCGCGCCACCGTGCCGTCGACGACATCGAAGAACGCGAGGATGCCGAGGGTCCAGCCGGCGATGGAGATGTGCCCCGAGGCGAAGATCGCGCCGGCGAGGCAGGCCGCGGCCGTGCCGACCGTCGTGATGACGTGGGGTGAGACCTCGTGGCGGATGAACCACTCCACCACTGGCTCGATCAACCGGAGGTAGCCGGCCGTGATCGCATG
>CAYSAR010000354.1:0-2221 GCA_964428985.1 uncultured Gemmatimonadaceae bacterium
ACGACGTGCGGAGCAGCTGCACCGTCGGACCCTCACGCCCGAGGGCCCGCGCGCCGACCTCGACCGCCTGCGGCAGCGAGACCGTCGCGATCGCGCCGAGGGCGATCGCCGGCGGCAACGCGAGCCCGAGCGTCATCCCCTCGCGGAACGAGAGCACGACGACGATCGCCGCCGCGACGGTGATGAGCGTCAGGAACGACTGCGCGAACGCGAGGCGCCAGGAGAGTCCGGGCACCTTGACCAACGTCGGCAGGTGGCAGCGCATGCCGAGCGCGAGGCCGAGGAAGCCGAGCGTGAGCAACGTGACCGGCGCGAACTGGCCGAGCCGGTCGGCCGAGAGCACGCCGAACGCGCTCGGCCCGAGCAACAAACCGAGCGCGAGGTACTCCGCGCCCGAGACGACGACGAACTTCCGCGCCACCCAGTCGGAGAGGACGTGGGCGGCGACGAAGGCGAGGCCGACGAGCAGGAGGAGGACGAGACCTGATGACACCCGGGCAGGATGCCGTGCGGGGAGTGGTGCGTCAACCCGACCGGCGCGACTTTTCAGCCCCATGACGAGCCCCGCGCCCCGCGAACGACTGCTCGCGCTCGATGCCTTCCGCGGGCTCACGATCGCGGCGATGCTGCTCGTCAACAACCCGGGGAACTGGTCGCACATCTACGCGCCGCTGCGGCACGCCCCATGGCATGGGTGGACGCCGACCGACCTGATCTTCCCGTTCTTCCTCTTCATCGTCGGCATCACGACGCACCTCTCGCTCACCGCGCGACGCGCACGCGGCGACGACGAACGCGCGCTCGTGCGGCAGGTCGTGACGCGCGGGCTCGCGATCATCGGCCTTGGCCTGCTGCTGCATGCGTTCCCCTTCTTCCCGGTGACACAGTGGACGGCGATCCGCGTCCCCGGCGTGCTCCAGCGCATCGGGGTCGTGTACCTGGCGGGCGGGTTGCTCTCCCTGCGGCTCGGCGTGCGCGCGCAGGCATGGACGATCGTGGCGCTGCTGCTGGGCTATTGGGGCGCGATGACGCTGTTGCCGGTGCCGGGGCAGCCGGGCGTTGCCGGCGACTATCTCGACGAACCCGCGCGCACGCTCGCGGCGTGGATCGACCGCGCGGTGCTCGAGGGGCATCTGTGGCGCAGCACGCGCACGTGGGATCCCGAGGGAGTTCTCTCCACGTTCCCGGCGCTCGGGACGATGTTGCTCGGTTTGCTCGCCGGACGCTGGCTCGGACGGCGCGAGGTCGCGATCAGCGCGCGCGTGCGTGGACTCCTCGCAGCGGGGGTCCTGGCTACGGCGCTCGGTGCCATCTGGAACCGGTCCTTCCCCATCAACAAGTCACTCTGGACGTCGAGCTACGTGTTGTTCACGGCGGGCCTCGCGATGCTCACGCTCGGCACGATCCTCTGGATCACCGACGCGCGCGGCGTGCGCGCCTGGACGAAGCCCCTCGTGACGTATGGCCTCAACCCGATGGTGGCGTTCGTCGGTTCGGGGGTGATGGCGAAGCTCCTGGGCGGGATCATCTACCTCCCGCATGGCGACGGCCGGGCGACGATCAAGGGCATCGCGTGGGACGCGCTCTCGTCGGTGCTGCCGCCCAAGATCGCGTCGCTCACGTTCGCGCTGCTCTTCGTGCTCTGCTGGTACGCGATCCTCCTCGTGCTCGAGCGACGACGGATCATCCTCAAGGTCTAGCCAGTCCCCACGTCGATCTCCTTCCGGTTCCGCTCTGAGCTACTTCGTCGGCTTCTTCACCGGCATCGTCTCGGCCGTCGGCGGCGAGATCTCGACCGTCGCTTGCATGGGCTGCGTCGCCTTCATGCCCGTCCCATCCCCGTCGGCCATCTTGCCGAGGTAGCCCGGCAGCTCCACGCCGGCGATGTCGCGCAGCACGTTCATCATCGGCGGCAGCGTGCTCGCCATCGACTGGAGGAAGCCGCTCGTCGCCGACTTGCCGTCGCCGGCGCCGGAGTCCCAGACGACGACCTTGTCGAACTTGATGTTCGAGATCGCCTTCGCGCTGGTCTCGGCGAGCGTGTCGAGGTGCTCGACCATGAGCAGCTGGAACGCCTCCTTGGCGCCGCCGGCGGCGGAGACCATCTCCTTCATCGCCTCGGCCTTGCGCGCCATGATCTCGTACTGGCCGCGCGCCTCGGCCTCGAGCTTCACGAAGATCGCACGGGCCTCGGCCTCGGCGTTGATGCGCACGCGCTCGG
>CAYSAR010000355.1:0-2216 GCA_964428985.1 uncultured Gemmatimonadaceae bacterium
ACGCGGGGTTCACGAGCTATTCGCTCGCGACGCAGCGCATCGCCGCCGGCGCGTCGGTGACCGTCTATCCCGAGGGGACGCGCGGCGCGGCGTACGCGCTGCGACCCTTCAAGAAGGGCCCGTTCGTGCTCGCGATCCAGGCGCAGGCGCCGATCGTGCCGGTGTACATCCACGGCGCGCTCGATGTGCAGCGCAAGGGCGAGTTCCGCGTGCGGCCGGGCACGATCCACATGCACTACCTGCCGGCGATCCCGACGACCGGCCTCACCTACGAGGATCGCGACGTCCTCGCCCGCCGCACGTACGAAGCGATGGCTGCCTGCGCCGAACGCGAGTACGGCGTCGTGTCCCCCCCGTACGGAAGCGCCGGCTAGATTTCCCGTCGTTCCCGCCACCTGCCCCCTGCCACCTGCTCCCCGAAAATGACCATCATCGCGATCCACGCCCGTGAGATCCTCGACTCGCGCGGCAACCCGACCGTCGAGGCCGACGTCATCCTCGAGGATGGCACGTATGGCCGCGCCGCGGTGCCGAGCGGCGCCTCGACCGGCGAGCACGAGGCGAACGAGCTGCGCGACGGCGACGCGAAGCGCTACGGCGGCAAGGGCGTGCGCAAGGCCGTCAACAGCGTCACGAAGCTCATCGAGCCCGAGCTCATCGGTCTCGACGCGACCGAGCAGGTCGTGATCGATCGGGCGATGATCGCGCTCGACGGCACGAAGACGAAGGCGAAGCTCGGTGCGAACGCGATGCTCGCGGTGTCGATGGCGTGCGCCCGCGCGGCGGCGGCCTCGGTGGACCTTCCGCTCCACAAGTACCTCGGCGGCCCCCTCGCGCGCACGCTGCCGGTGCCGCTCATGAACATCCTGAACGGCGGCGCGCATGCGACGAACACGGTCGATTTCCAGGAGTACATGATCGTCCCCGTCGGCGCGACGACCTTCTCCGACGCGCTGCGCATGGGGACCGAGGTCTTTCACGCGCTCAAGAAGGTGCTCGTCAAGCGGAAGCTCTCGACCGGCGTCGGCGACGAGGGCGGCTTCGCGCCCGACCTCAAGAGCGACGAGGAGGCGCTGATGGTCGTGATCGAGGCGATCGAATCGGCCGGCTATGCGCCCGGGAAGGAGATCGCGATCGCGCTCGACTGCGCGGCGAGCGAGCTCTTCGCGAAGGGGAAGTACACGTTCAAGAAGAGCGGCGCCGGCACGAAGAGCGCCGAGGGGATGATCGAGCTCTACGCGAAGTGGCTCCAGAAGTATCCCATCGTCTCGATCGAGGATGGCCTCGCCGAGGGCGATTGGGAGGGATGGGGCCAGCTCACCGAGGCGATCGGCGACCGCTGCCAGCTCGTCGGCGACGACCTCTTCGTGACGAACACCGAGTTCCTCGCGCGCGGCATCGAGGAGGACGTCGCGAACGCGATCCTCGTGAAGGTCAACCAGATCGGCACGCTCACCGAGACGCTGGAGGCGATCGAGATGGCGGGGCGCAACGGCTACCGCTCGATCATCTCGCATCGCTCGGGCGAGACCGAGGACACGTTCATCGCCGATCTCGCCGTCGCGACGAACGCCGGGCAGATCAAGACCGGCTCGGCGAGCCGCACCGATCGCGTCGCGAAGTACAACCAGCTGCTGCGCATCGAGGCCGAACTCGGCGCGACGGCGGAGTATCCGGGCGGCGCGATCTACGGCATCGAGGGCTGATGGCGCGCGCGAAGGGCAAGCGCGCGACGCCGGCGATCCCCGTCCGTCCCGTCGACGGACGGACGATCGCCGTGCGCGTCGCCGTCGCGGCGCTCGCGCTGGCCGTCATTGCGTTCGCGATCCAGGGTGGGGAGTACGGGACGACCGACCTGGTGCGCCAGCGGCGCGCGATCGCGCGCGAGCAGGCGCTCGTCGATTCGCTCGAGCGGTCGATCGAGCGGTTGCAGGCGGAACGGAAGGCAATCGAAGGGGATCCGCTGGTGCAGGAGCGGATCGCGCGGGAGGAGTTCGGGATGGTGAAGGCGGGGGAGCGACTGTATCGCTTCGTGGATTCGGTGCCGTGAACCTCGGCTGGCAGAGGGCTGGTGGCAGGTAGCAGTACGGACAATCCGGGGGCGAACGATCATCGACCTGTCTTGACTCCCGGCGGTGCTCCGGTATTTTTCAGTCACTGACGCGGGGTGGAGCAGCCTGGTAGCTCGTCGGGCTCATAACCCGAAGGTCGCGGGT
>CAYSAR010000356.1:0-2214 GCA_964428985.1 uncultured Gemmatimonadaceae bacterium
GCGCATCCGGCGGCGGCTCCCGGGCACGCTCGTCGTGGTGGTGACGGAGAACCCTCCGGTCGCGCTCGTCAGTGCGGCGCGCGGCCTCATCGTCACCGACGCGGACGGGCGCGCACTGCCGGTGGATCCCACGACGATCGACGTGGACCTGCCGGTGCTCGCACGGGCGGACACGGCGCTGCTGCGGTTGCTCGGGTCGGTGCGCGCGGAGGATCCCGCGCTCTTCGCCCGCGTGAGCGAGGCGGGACGGACGCCGCGAGGGGACGTCGTCCTGGTGCTCCCCGAGCACCGCATCCTCGCGCGCGCCGACGTCACGGTCGAACGGCTCGCCGACGTCCAGCCCGTCGAACTCGACCTCGCACGCCGCGCGTTGAAGGTGGCGGAACTCGACCTTCGGTTCCGTGACCAGGTGATCGCCCGCCACACCAGCCCATGAACCTCGACCGACTCGTCGCCGGACTCGATATCGGCTCCGCCAAGACCACGGCCGTCATCGCCGAGGTCGTCGGCGACCTGCCCAAGCACCCCACCGTCAACATCCTCGGGGTGGGACAGTCGCGCACGACGGGGCTGCGCAAGGGCGTCGTCGCCGATATCGAGGAGACGCAGCGCTCGATCACGAAGGCGATGCAGGACGCCGAGCGCATGGCTGGCGCCCGCGTCGAGATGGTCTACGCCGGCATCGCCGGCGAGCACGTGCAGGCGATGACGTCGACCGGCATCGCGAGCGTCACCGGCAGCGAGATCACGAAAGCCGACGTCGACCGCGCGAACAGCGTCGCGCGCGCGCAGCCGATCCCGCAGGACCGCGAGCTCATCCACGCGATCCCGCAGGAATACACGGTCGACAAGAACATCGGCATCCGCGACCCGATCGGCATGATCGGCACGCGCCTCGAGACGGAGATGTACCTCGTCACGATCGGCTCGTCGCCGGCGATGAACCTGCGCAAGGCGGTCGAGCGCGCCGGCTACAAGGTCGGCGAACTCGTGCTCGAGCCGCTCGCGAGCGCGCTCTCGGTGCTCACCGACGACGAGAAGGAGCTCGGGGTCGCGCTCGTCGAGATGGGCGCCGGCACGACCGACCTCGCCGTCTTCCACGAGGGGAAGATCCGACACCTCGGCACGATCAACTACGGCGGGCTCAACGTCACGAGCGACATCGTGCACGGGCTCGGCGTGACGCAGGCCGACGCCGAGCGGCTCAAGGAGCAGTACGGCGCGGCCTATGAGCCGCTCGTGAAGGCGACCGGCGAGCAGATCCGCCTGCCGAGCACCGGCGCGCAGGGGGACCGCACGATCCCGCGCGAGCTGCTCGCGCACATCATCCACCAGCGCACGCAGGAGATCTTCGAGCTCGCGCTGCGCGACATCGAGAACGCGGGGCTCATCAAGAAGCTCTCGGCCGGCGTCGTGGTGACGGGTGGAGCCGCGGCGCAGCCCGGCACGGCGGACCTCGCGAGCGATGTGTTCGGCACCGGCGCGCGGCTTGGGGTGCCTGGGGAGTTCCTCGGAGGATTGGCCGACTCGGTGCAGAGCCCGCGTTTCTCGACGGTGACGGGGCTCGTGCAGTACGGGGCGCACCGGGTCGCGATCGGCACCGGGAGCGGGAAGGGCCGTCGGCTCATGGCGAACGCGGCGCCGTCGATGGACAACCTGGCGCAGCGGTTCAAGACCTGGCTGCAGGACTTCTTCTAAGCCCGAGAATTCACCACAGAGACACAGGGGACACAGGGCGCTTTCGCTTGGTTGACGGCCACCTAAGCGCCAGAACTTCTTGAGCTTGCGAGGCGGTCCCCTGTGCCCCCTGAATCCCCTGTGGTGAACTGAAGTCGGCAATCACAAATATGCCGCCAGCGCCCCAAAATGGTGGACAACCCACCCGTATCTCCTTGCCCCGCATGGTCGTCCTAGGAACATGATGGCCCGGCCGCGCTTGTCGTATATTCTGCCCGGCGCGCGCACCATCTCCTGACCCTGACGTCCGCTACGGAGCACGGCCCCCGATGAGCATCTTCGAGTTCGAGGAACACGCCTCGCAGAACGCCCGCATGAAGGTTGTGGGCGTCGGCGGGGGCGGCGGCAACGCCGTCAACCGCATGATCGAGGAGCAGCTCGAGGGCGTCGAGTTCATCTCCGTCAATACCGACGCACAGGCGCTGCTCAACTCGAAGAGCGACGTCAAGATCCAGATCGGCAAGAAGCTCACGCGAG
>CAYSAR010000357.1:0-2212 GCA_964428985.1 uncultured Gemmatimonadaceae bacterium
TGCTTCATGTACACGATCGCGAACGGGATGAACACGCCGATCGCGATGACCTCCTGGAGCATCTTGAGTTGCCCCAACGACATCACCGTGTAGCCGATGCGGTTCGCGGGGACTTGGAGCAGGTACTCGAAGAGCGCGATGCCCCAGCTCGCGATCGCCGCCGCGTACCAGACGCGGTGCCGCTGGTCCTTCAGGTGTCCATACCAGGCGTACGTCATGAACGCGTTCGACGCGATCAACAGCAGGACGGTGCGGGCGACGGGGGGCATCGGGGGCGGCCGATACGGCCGGGTGACGGTTCACTGCGGGGACCTCGGATTCTCCATGACGTCGCGCGCCATCAGTTCGCTGAGCGACCGGCGCGAGACGCGCGCCGGCGGGTCGCGCAGGAGTCCCGTCGCCGGATCCCGCGCTCCGGGCTCGGTCCACGGGGCCTCGCCGTCCCATGCATGCAGCTCGATCGTGTCCCCCTCCACCCTTGCGACGAGCGACCGCGGCTCGCGCGCGAGCTCGCCGCGGTCGGGGTCGACGAACGCGACGTGCGACATGCCGGCGCCCCCGTCCTCCATGCGGACGACGAGCAGCGCGCGGCCGTCGGCGAGGCGCACCTCGCGGAGCTCACGGACCGCGAAGTACTCGCGCATGACGTTGCGGCGCTGCTTGCTCGCGACGTCGACGATCCAGAGCGACTGCCCCTCGTTCTCGTAGCCGCCGGCGCCGTCGAGCGCGCTGTAGGCGACCTGGCCGCCGGCCGCCGATTGGAGGATCAACGCGACCCCGGCGGTCGAATCGACGCGCAGCGGCCCCGAGTCGGTGTCGATGATCATCGCGCAGGGGTGGCAGCGGCCCAGCGAGTCGGGCGCGAACGCGACCGACCGCGCGACGCGGGGGCCGACCGTCGCCGGCTCGCGCGGGCCGCACGCGCCGGTGACCGCGGCGGTACCGGCGAGAAGCGTCAGGAGGAGGCGAACGGCCGGGCGCGGCATGCGCCGGAGCTTAGGTCCGTCGCCGCCGGCCCGCCAGCATCGCCGGCATGATGAGCATCGCGCCCAGCGTGCCGGCGACCGTCCCGCCCGCCGTCGCGAGCGCGATGGCCCCGAAGAGGCTCGACGACGCCGTCCCGATCGCGAGCGGGATCAACGACGCGATCGTTGTCAGCGTCACCATGACGATCATCCCCGACCGGTCGAGCGCCGAGCGCAGCACGTCGGCGCCGGTGAGCCGTCCGTCGTGCGAGCGCCGCCGCCGCTCGAGCGCGGCGTCGACCAAGAGGATCGCCTGGTTCACGGCGAGCCCGACGACGAGGATGACGCCGACCGCCGCCTCGCGCGTGAACGCGGCGTCGGCGAGCCAGAACGCCGCCATGACGCCGGCCAGCGCGAGCGGCAGCGAGAGGAACACCATCGCCGCGCCCCACGACGAGTCGAACACCATCGCGACCGAGAGGATGACGAGCACGACGCCGAGCGCGAAGACGAGCCAGAGCCCGCGCTGGCTCGTGTCCTGGTTCTGCTGGAAGAACTGTTGGTCCTCGACGGTGAAGCCCGGCGGCACGCTGACGCTCTTCATGAACGCCTCGTGCGTGCGGTTCGCGAGGCGCGACGGGCCGCGGAACTCGTACGCGACGATGCGCAGGTACTGCTGGTCGTCGCGCGTGATCGTGCCGAGCTGCTCCATCTCGCTCACGGCCGAGAGGTCCTCGATGCGCGCCGGCGCGTCGGTCGGGAGCGGCACGATCGCCGCGCGGAGCTGGTCGAGCGCGCGGAACCGCGTGCCGCTCGCCTTGACCGAGACGGGAATCTCCTCGCCCCCGATCTCGATGCGCGTCGCGTTCCCCGACCCGGAGATCTCGCGCCCGACGGCCGCGTTGAAGTCGCGCGCCGTCACGCCGAACCGCGCCAGCGCGTCACGGTCGGGATCGAGCGTCACGGCGACCGACCGACCGTCGCCGAAGTATCCACCGCTCGTCACGATGACGTTGCGCACGCGCGTGATCGTCTCGAGCCGCGCCTTGAGGTCCTCGGCGAGCTGCTGCACCGCCGCGTAGGAGTACCCGAGCACGCGGATGCGGAACGTGCTCATCGAGCCGACGCCCCCACCGGAATAGAACCCCGGGCCCTGGCCCTGCACGCTGATGCTCGCGCCGCCGATGAACACAGCGCGCGCCGTCAGCTCCTCCTGCAGCTGGAGCGGGATCGCCGTCAGCTCGGCC
>CAYSAR010000358.1:0-1755 GCA_964428985.1 uncultured Gemmatimonadaceae bacterium
GGTCTGGCTGAACCAGTAGTAGGTCGCGAGGATGCCGCCCGCCGCGGGGCTCGGGAGTCCCTTGAAGTAATCCTTCTTCTTGCCGGCTTGCTCCACGTTGAACCGGGCGAGCCGCATCACCGCGCACGCGGAGAACAGGAACACGAGCACCCAGTCCCAGCCGGCGTGCCGCAGTACCGCGAAGTACATCATGAGCGCCGGCGCGAGGCCGAACGAGATCGCGTCGACGAGCGAGTCGAGTTCCTCGCCGAACGGGCTGCCGGTGTTCGTCGCGCGCGCGATGCGTCCGTCGAGCGCGTCGCAGAAGCCGCCGATGACGATGAACCACCCGGCCTGCGTGTGCTGCCCGCGCGACGCGGCGACGATCGCGAAGATCCCGAAGAAGAGGTTCGCGAGCGTGAACCCGTTCGGGAGCATCACGAGCGAGGGGCGGGGCAAGCGCCGGCGCCGTTCACGCATCGGGGGCACGCCCGCGCCGCTCAATGGGGCAGCTCCGCGAGCACCGTCACGCCCGCCTGCGGCTTGTCGCCGACCTTCACCTTCACGGTGCTGCCGACCGGCACGAACACATCGACGCGCGACCCGAACCGGATGAGGCCCATGCGCTCGCCCTGTTCGGCGTCGTCGCCGACGCGGCTGTAGGTCACGATGCGCCGTGCGATGAGGCCGGCGATCTGACGGAAGAGCACCTTGTGCCGCGGCGCCTGCACGCCGACCGACATCTGCTCGTTGTCGAGCGATGCCTTCTCCGCCGCGGCGTTCATGAACTTTCCGGGGTTGTAGTGCACGTACGCGACCTTGCCGCTCACCGGATACCGGTTCACGTGCACGTTGAAGACGTTCATGAAGACCGAGATGCGGATCGCACGGCCTTGGAGAAAGGCCGGTTCATCGACCTCGACGACCTCGATGACGCGGCCGTCGGCGGGGGAGATGACGAGGTCCTCGCCGCGCGGGCCGGTGCGCTCCGGATCGCGGAAGAAGTAGGCGACCCAGAGCGCGAGCACGGTGAGCACGAACGCGAGCAGCCAGAGCAGCCACGACCGCCGCATGATCGCGCCGGTGTAGCCGGCGGCGGCCATCGCCATCGCGATGAAAATGAACGGATAGCCTTCGCGGGCGAAGTTCACGGGAGCCTCGTCAGGTCCAGGGGGGCGCCGGTCAGCTTCGCGAACGCGTCGAGGTAGCGACGGCTCGTCGCGGCGACGACCTCGTCCGGCAGCGTCGGCGGCGGCGCCTCGCCGTTCCAGCGACCGACGCGACGCTCGCCCTCGAGCCAGTCGCGCAGCGGCTGCTTGTCGAAGCTCGGCTGCGGACCGCCGGGCGCGTACGTGTCCGCCGGCCAGAAGCGCGAGCTGTCCGGCGTGAGCACCTCATCGATCAACAGCACTTCGCCCGTCGCGGTTCGTCCGAACTCGAACTTCGTGTCGGCGATGATGATGCCACGCTCGGCGGCGATGTCGCGACCGCGCCCATAGACGAGGCGCGCGAGGCGCTCGAGCGTCGCCGCGACGTCTTGGCCGACGATGCCCGCCATCTGCGCCGTCGTGATGTTCTCGTCATGGCCCGTCTCGGCCTTCGTCGCCGGACTGAAGATCGGCGGGTCGAAGCTGTCGCTCTCGCGCAGCCCGTCCGGGAGCGTCTCGCCGGCGAGCGTCCCCCGCTCGCGATACTCCTTCCACGCCGAGCCGGCGAGGTAGCCGCGCACGACGCATTCGACGGGGAAGACGTCGGTGCGCTTGCAGAGCATCGCGC
>CAYSAR010000358.1:1765-2212 GCA_964428985.1 uncultured Gemmatimonadaceae bacterium
CCCGCGAGCGCGTCGCGGTGCAGCGCGACGTCGGGCACCGCCTCGACGATCTCGTCGGCGTCATGGCTCAGCATGTGGTGCTTCACCTCGCTCTCGAACCGCGTGAGCCACCACGCCGTGAGCTGCGTGAGCACCGCGCCCTTGTACGGCACGAGCTGCCGCATGACGACGTCGAACGCGCTGACGCGGTCGCTCGTGACGAGGAGGAGACGGTCGGCATCCACCTCATACACGTCACGGACCTTCCCGCGCCGCAGCAGCGGGAGCGGGAGCGCGAGCTCGCCGACGAGCAGCGCGCTCATACGCGGACCTCCTCGCGCGCCGGCGTCGTCTCGGCGGCCGAGTCGAGGATCGGGGCGATGACCTCGGCGAGGAACTCGTCGACCTGGTGCGCCGCGCGCCCGATGAAGCGCGACGGGTCGGCGACGCGGGCGAGGTCGTCGCTCG
>CAYSAR010000359.1:0-2208 GCA_964428985.1 uncultured Gemmatimonadaceae bacterium
GGCTTCTGCGGCACCCACTTGAGCGTGCGCGTCTCGCCCGGCATCACGAGCAACTCGGCGTTCGTCGCGCCCAGCACCGCGAAGCCGTGCGGGATGTCCCAGTCCTGCTCGAGGTTGGTCACGTGGAAGAGCACCGTGTCGCCGACTTGCACGCCCTCGATGTTGTCGGGCGAGAAGTGCGAGCGGATCGCCGTCATGCGCACATGCACCACCTTGCCGCGGCGCTCGACGCCGGACTCGCGCTCGGCGCGCGCGACGTGCGGGTGATGGTTCTCGGCGAGCGAGTAGAACTTGACTTGCTTGTCCTTGATGATCCTCGCGTCGATCGCGTTCGCGTAGTGCGGCTCGCCCATCGTCGGGAAGTCGAGCAGCAACCGCATCTTCTCGCCGGAGATGTCGTAGAGCTGGGCCGAGTGCGCGAGCTCCGGTCCGGTCGGCAGGTAGCGGTCCTTCGTGATCTTGTTCATCGCGACCGCGTACTTGCCGTACGGCTTCGCCGTGCCGCCGCCGGGGATCATGAGGTGGCCGACCGAGTAGTAGGTCGGCGCGCGGTCGACGACCTCCCAGGTGCCGAGCTTCCACTTCACGATCTCGGACGAGATGAACATCGAGGTGTAGGCGTAGCCCTTGCCGTCGAACTCGGTGTGGAGCGGACCGAGGCCCGGCTCCTTCACCTCGCCGGCGATCGTCGACTCGTACTTGAGCACGGGGATCCCGTCGAGTTCGCCCTCGAACTGCTGGTCCTTGATCGCCTGGAGCATCTTCACGGTGCTGTGCACCGGGATCACCGTCGCGAGCTTGCCGCCGGCGACGACGAACTCACCGGTCGGATCGACATCGGCGCCGTGCGGCGACTTCGGGGTCGGCAGGAAGTACATGATGCCCGGGCACTCCGACGGCTGGATCTGGAGCACGCTCGTCTTGCGCGTCGAGATCGCGGCGCCGCGTCCCTCGGGGATGTAGTTGTGCCGGTACTCGGCGGCGACGCGACGGCCCTTGCCGGCCTTCGCGCACGACTCGGCCGCCTTGTAGTTCACCGCCGCGATGTAGTCCTTGTCCGCCTGGGAGGCGTTCACCTCGAGCAGCGTGTTCGCCTGCTCGGAGTTGTATGACGTGAAGAACATCCAGCCGGCCGATGGTCCCTTGCCGGCGCGCGCGAGGTCGTAGTTGAAGCCCGGCACGAGCAGCTGGAACGCGATGTCCATCTTGCCGGGCTGGTCGGCGGTGATGAACGAGATCTGTCCCTTGAAGTGCTTCTTGTACTCGTCGATCGGTACGTCGCGGTTCGGCACCGGGATGCTGAAGCGCGTCGACGAGACAATGTACTCGGTGCCCGGCGTGACGAACGGCGACGCGTGGTTGCCGCTCGCGTTCGGGATCTCGAGGATCTCGTTCGTCTCGAAGTGCGTGAGGTCGATGCGCGCGACGCGCGGCGTGTTGTTGCCGTTCACGAAGAGCCAGCGACCGTCGTCGACGCCGTCGGTCTGCGAGAGCGCGGTGTGGTGCAGGTCGTCCCACGGGATGAAGCCATAGGACGTCTCGAGCATCGGCTTCGTCTCCTCGCTGTAACCCCAGCCGTTCTCGGCGTTCTGCGAGAAGACGGGGACGAGCTTGAGGAGGCGGCCGGACGGGAGGCCATAGACGACGACCTGGCCGCTGAAGCCGCCCGAGAGGAAGGCGTAGAGCTCGTCGTGCTCGCCCGGTGCGACGTAGACGCGCTCGGCGTCGCCGCCGGTGCCGGCGAGCGAGGCCGAGCGGCTCCCGCCGCAGGAGTAGGTGAGGCCGGCGACGGCGACGAGGCCGAGACCGAGCAGTATCCGGGACCGCGAGAACAGTGACATGCGCGCCTCGTGGGGGCGAAGAGTGGTCGCGGACGCAACCCCGAGAGGCCGGCCGTCCGCCGCCGGTCGCGCCACTTGCGGCACGACGCATAAAAGGTGCAAGTTGTTTGCACCTTAACTAGTCGGCGGTTGCCGGATGCTGCGTCCGACGAACCCTGACGCCAGGTAGGGGAACCGATGAGGCTCACCCGACACACCGACTACGCGCTGCGCACGCTCCAGTACCTCGCCATGCACGGGGACGGGGCGTCCCGCATCGAGGACATCGCGCGGCGGATGGGGATGCCGCCTGACCATGTCGCGAAGGTCGTCGCACGGCTCGCCGCGCTGGGCTACGTCGCGACGTCGCGCGGGCGCGTCGGCGGCG
>CAYSAR010000360.1:0-2208 GCA_964428985.1 uncultured Gemmatimonadaceae bacterium
GCATCTGCCGCGACAGTCGCCAGCCACCCGCACCGAGCGCCGCGCGCAGCGCGAACTCCTTCTGCCGTACGGCACCACGCGCGAGCAGGAGGTTCGCGACGTTCGCGCAGCCGATCAACAGCACGAGACCGACGGACCCGAGCAGGAGCAGCAACGGCGAGCGCAGGTCGCCAACGATCGTGTCATGCAGCGGCTCGACGAAGATCCCGCCGCTGTTCGTCGCCGGATATTCCTCGATGAGCTGGCGCGCGACCGCGTCCATCTCCTGGCGCGCGAGGAGCGGGTCGACGCCATCACGCAGCCGGCCGATCACCGAGTAGCTCAGCGACCCGCGCGACGCGAGCATCTGTTCCGTCTCCGCGAGCGGGAGCCACAACTCGACGTTCTCCGGATAGGCGAACGTCTCCGGCATCACGCCGACGACTCGGTAACTGTTGCCGCCGAGCTGGATCGTCCGGTCGATGACGTCCCGCGCGCCGCCGAATCGGCGCTGCCAGAGGCCATGGCCGAGCACGACGACGTTGTCCGCGCCCGGGCGCATTTCCTCTGACGTGAACTCGCGGCCGACGAGTGGCGCGACACCCATCGTCCTGAAGAAGTCGATGCTCGCGAGGATCCCGGGGACCTGCTCGGGCTCGCCGCCGTCGGTGATGCTCAGCGTCGCGTTGCGGTAGCTCGCCATGTGCGCGAACGACCTCCCGCGCTCGCGCCAGTCGCGGAAGTTCGCGTACGACGTGATGTCGCGCTCGATGCCTTCGCGCGTGTTGTTGTACCAAAGGACCATCAGCCGATCGGGCTGAGGGTAGGGCAGCGGGCTGAAGAGGACGCCGTAGACGACCGAGAAGATCGCGGTCGTCGCGCCGATGCCGAGTGCGAGCGTGAGGACGGCGGTGAGCGAGAACGACGGATTGCGCCGGAGCGCGCGCAGCGCGAGGCGGACGTCGTTGATCAGGGTGTCCATGGCGCGGGGGGCGAAGGGAGGCGGACCTCGGACGTCCGTTCGACACCCACTATGGCAATTCCGTTCTAAGCCGGCGAGTGGTCGGCCCGCTTTCGCGCTAAGCGGCCCCGGCGAGCCCTCGCGCCTTCGCGATCAGGGCAGGGAAGAGCTCGGCCACGCGATCGACGCACTCCTCGGTCGTCAGCGCGCCCATGCTCATGCGGATCGCCGCGTTCGCGAGATCGGCGCGCACGCCCATCGCGCTCAGCACATGCGATGGCGTGATAGACCCGCTCTGACAGGCCGAGCCGCTCGAACAGGCGACGCCGGCGAGGTCGAGTGCCATGAGTAGCGACTCGCTATCGGTGCCGGGGACCGAGATGTTGAGGATGTGCGGCGCGCGCTTCGCGCCCTTGCCGTGCACGAGCGCATCGGGGATGCGCGCGACGAGCGCGGCCTCGAGCCGATCGCGCATCGCTTCGAGCGACTTCCAGTGCGCCTCGCGCTCCTCGATCGCGAGCTCCATCGCGCGCGCGAGCCCGACGGCCGCGGCGACGTTCTCGGTGCCGGGGCGACGGCCTCGGTCCTGCGAGCCGCCGAAGAAGAGCGGCGCGATCGGCGTGCCGCGGCGGATGTAGAACGCGCCGATGCCCTTCGGCGCGCCGACCTTGTGCCCGCTCACCGAGACGAAGTCGAACGGCACCCTGCGCGCGTCGACCTCGACCTTGCCGAACGCCTGCACGGCGTCGGTGTGGAAGATCGCGCCCTGCGCCTTCGCGAGCTGCGCGAGTTCTTCGATAGGCTGGATGACGCCGGTCTCGTTGTTGATCCACATGACCGAGACGAGCGCGGCGTCCTTGTCGATCTTCGCCTTGGCGTCGGCCATGCTCACGGTGCCGGTCTTGTCGACCAGGAGCATGCGCTCCTCGGCCCCTTCGTGCGCCGCCTGATGCACCGACTGGAGGACTGCCTTGTGCTCGATCGGCGAGGAGACGACCGCCTTGCGCCCTTTCTCGCGCAGCACGCGCCACCCGCCTAGGATCGCGAGGTTGTCGGCCTCGGTGCCGCCGCTCGTGAAGCAGACCTCGTCGGCCGAGGCGCCCAGACAGGCGGCGACGCGCTCGCGCGCCTCGTCGGGGGTGGTGTGGGCCTCACGGCCCCAGCGGTGCGTGGACGAGGGGTTCCCGAAGCGCGGGCCGTAGAACGGCGTCATCGCCTCGAAGACCTCGTGTCGGACCGGGGTCGTCGCGGCGTGGTCGAGGTAGATC
>CAYSAR010000361.1:0-2193 GCA_964428985.1 uncultured Gemmatimonadaceae bacterium
ACCGCAAGAAGGACATCATCGTCACGGCCGGCGGCAAGAACATCGCGCCGCAGCCAATCGAGGGGCGCGTCAAGCTGAACAAGTACGTCGCGCAGGCGGTCATGATCGGCGACCAACGCAAGTATCCCGTGCTGCTCGTCGTGCCGAACTGGGACAACCTCGAGAAGTGGGCGCGGATCAAGGACCTCACGTGGTCGACACGCGCCGAACTGCTCGTGATGCCGCTCGTGCGCGCGAAGATGGACCAGGAGGTCCGCCGCCAGCTCGAGGGACTCGCAAGCTTCGAGACGCCCAAGAAGGTCGGGCTGCTGGAGCACGACTTCTCGATCGAGCGCGGGGAGCTGACGCCGAAGCTCAGCGTGAAGCGGCGCGTGATCGACCGCGACTACAAGGCGCTCATCGACTCGTTGTACGCGGAGGAGACGCCCTCCCAAGGGTGACGACGGGGCCGGTCGCCTCGCGTTCGGCGACCCACTCGACGTCGTCCCGCGCGAGCGCACGCGCACCGATGGGCCGCGCGGCGGATGCCGGCGCGACGAGACGACCGCCGACGACGACGGTGCGGAGCGCGTCGTCGAGCGTGATGCCCGGCAAGTCGAGCGCGGCGCCGCGGAACGTCGCATCGGCGAACGGCACCGCGCCTGAGGACGTGATCACCGCCGTCATGACATCGAAGCGCGCGCGCAGGGCCGGCGCGAGCGCGGCATAGCGGCCGGCGAGGAGCACCGCGCCGCCGGGCTCGGCGAGCCCCAGCAACGCCGCCGCTCGCGTGATCGTGTCGTCCGTCGCCGGCCCAGGCGCGACGCCGTCGGTGGCGTCCCCCGCGACCGCGACCTCATGCGGCGCACCGATCCGCGCGATCCCGCGCTCGACGCGCGCCTCGAGGTGGCAGGTCATGCATCCCGCGAACCCCTCGACGAGTTCGCGCTCCTCGACGCGCCGCGCGACGACGATCAGGGGCGTCGGCGCATGCGCGGCAGGACAGCGCAGCCGCTCGGCGAGCTCGACGCGCACCTACGCGCGTCCTCGCGGATCAGGGTACTGGCCCCGTGGCATCGGTGTAAGTTAGGACTCATGCTCGCATTCGCGAAGTCGGACCCGTGGACGCTCGGCGTCGAGGTCGAACTGCAGGTCGTCGACCGCAAGACGCACGAGCTGTCGCCGAAGGCGCCGCAGATCCTCTCGCGCTGGTCGGGTCCGGCGACCGTGCAGCCGGAGATCTTCCAGTCGATGCTCGAGTTGAGCACGACGATCTGCCCGACGCCGGCGGCGGCCGAGGAGGACCTGCGGCGCACCGCGTCCAAACTGATGCCGATCGCGCGCGAGCTCGGCGTGCGCTTCATCGCGACCGGCACGCACCCGACGGCGCGATACCAGGAGCGCAAGCTCTACCCCGCCGAGCGGTACCATGGGCTCATCGCGCGCAACCAGTGGATCGCGCGGCGCCTGCTGATCTTCGGCCTGCACGTGCATATCGGCATGCCGGATCCCGAGACGTGCATCGCCGTGCAGAACGAGCTGCTGCGCGACCTCGGACTCCTCCTCGCGATCTCGACGAGCTCGCCGTACTGGCAGGGGGAGGTCACCGGGCTCGCGTCCTCGCGCGTGACGGTGTTCGAGGCGATGCCCACCGGCGGGAGTCCGGCGATGGTACACGACTGGACCGAGTTCAACGAGCTCGTCGAGACGCTCCAGCGCGCGAACGCGATCACCTCGTTGAAGGACCTCTGGTGGGACATCCGGCCGAGCCCGCGCTACGGGACGCTGGAGATCCGTGTCTGCGATGGACTCGCGACGATCCGCGAGACCTGCGCGATCGTCGCGTTGTCACAGGCGCTGGCGCGGCGCGCCGGGGCGCGCGTCGCCGCCGGCAAGGGCCGCAGCTTCCCGCCGGCGTGGCGCGTACGCGAGAACAAGTGGCGGGCGTCGCGCCACGGCATGGACGCGGACTACATCGTCGAGGACGACGGCACCTCGGCGCCGGTGCGCGAGTACCTGCTCGCGACGCTCGACGAGCTGCTCGCCGAGGGCTTCCTCGAACGCTCGGTGTACGAGGAGGACCTGCGCCGCATCGCCGACGGCGCGCCAACGAGCGCCGAGCGCCAGCGCGCGCTGTTCGACCGGACCGGCTCGTTCGACGAGGTCGCGAAGGCGCTCGCGGATGAGTTCGAGGATGATGTGTTGGCGGGGGTG
>CAYSAR010000362.1:0-2183 GCA_964428985.1 uncultured Gemmatimonadaceae bacterium
AGGTCGCGGCCGCGCTCGCGCTGCTCGCCGGCGCGCTCGCCCTCGCCGGCGCGCAGCAGCCGGTGATGGCGCTCCAGCGCCTCGACGGCCCGGTCGTCATCGACGGTCGCAGCACCGACGCCGCGTGGCAGCGCATCACGCCGCTCGACCTGCGCGTGCACTTGCCGAACTTCGGCAGCGCCCCTTCGGAACGCACCGACGTGCGCGTCGCGTACGACGAGGAGGCGCTCTATGTGGCGATCGACGCGTGGGAGGCGCATGCCGGCGGCGTGCGCGCGAGCTCGATGATCCGCGACGACGATGCGCCCGGCGACTTCGTGAACGTCGTGCTCGACAACTTCGGCGACCGGCAGAACGCGGTCGCGTTCTCCACGACGCCGGGCGGGCAGCGCAACGACTGGACGATCAGCAACGACGCGCAGAGCGGGTCGGCGCTGAGTCCGGCGTGGAACGCGGTGTGGGACCTCGCGACGCGCCGCACCGACACGAGCTGGCACTCGGAGTTCCGCATCCCCTTCTCGACGCTGCGCTTCACCTCGCTCGACGGGCGCGTCGAGTTCGGGCTCAGCATCAACCGGCTCACGGCACACTCGAACGAGCGCGTCACCTTCCCCGAGATCGAACCGTCGGCGCCGATGGCGGTCTGGAAGCCGTCGCGCTTCCAGCGCGTCTCGATCGAGGGAATCAACGCAGCCCGCAGCGTTCGGTTCATGCCGTACGTCGTCGCCGGCGTCCAAGGGCGACGGTCGCCCGATCCCGTCACGTCTCCGTGGGCACGCGACGAGGTCAACGAGATCGGCGGCGACCTCAAGGTCGCGCTCTCGCAGGACCTCACGCTCGACGTCACGGCGAACACCGACTTCGCCGAGACGGAAGTGGATGACCAGCGCGTCAACCTCACGCGCTTCCCGCTGCTCTTCCCCGAGCGACGGCCGTTCTTCGTCGAGCGGGCAGGCACGTTCGAGGTCCGCACCGGCGAGACGGACTTCCTCTTCAACAGTCGCCGCGTCGGCCTCACGCCCGCCGGCGAGCCGGTGCGACTCCTCGGTGGCGTGCGGCTCGTCGGCCGCGTGCGCGGCTGGGACCTCGGCTTCTTCGATGCGCAGGTCGACGAATCGCCGACGACGGCGCGCGAGAACCTCGGTGTGCTGCGCGTGCGGCGCGGCGTGATCAACCCGCGCTCGTGGCTCGGGATGATGGTGACGTCGCGCGTCGCCGAGGGCGCGAGCCAAGCCGCGCTCGCGACCGACGGCGAGCTCTATCTCGGTGGCGACGACTACGTGAGCTACGGCGCCGCGGTGCTCACCGGCGACGCGGGTGTCGGGCCGGCCGATGGCGTGCTGCCGCGCGGCGCGCTGCGCCTGCTCGTCGAGCGTCGTCGAAACCGCGACTTCTGGTATCGCCTCGGCGCATCGACGACCGGTTCACGGTATGAGCCGGCGCTTGGCTACGTCGAGCGCGGCAACGCGATCCGTCCGCTGGCCGAGCTCGGGCATGGATGGCAGGTGAGCGAGGCCGGACATGTCGTGCGCGCGCGGTTCGTCGCCGATGGCGCGTACCGCAACGCGGAAGGGACGTTCGAGGGGTCGCTGACCTCGGCGGTCGCGTCGGTGGAGTTGCCGAGTGGCGCGATGCTCACCGTGACCGCGGACCGGCAGGAGGACGATCTCCTGGTGCCGTTCGCGCCGACGCCCGCGACGCTCGTGCCGGCAGGGCGCCACGTCGCGACCTTCGCGCAGTTCCAGTTCGCGGCCTCGACCGGACCGCGTCTCGTGCTCGGCGCACGCGGGCGGACGGGTGAGTACTTCGACGGTCGGTTGCACTCGCTCACGCTCTCCCCCGAGTGGCGCGCGTCGGCGCACCTGCGCGTGAGCGGCGAGTTCCAGGTCGATCGCGTCGAGTTCGCGTCGCGCGACCAAGGCGAGTGGTCGCGGCTCGCGCGCGTGCGCGTGCTCGCGGCGGCGAACGCGCGGCTCACGCTCGGCGCGGTCATCCAATCGAACAGCCTCGCGAAGCTCGCGCTCGGCAACGTGCGCGTGCGCTGGAACGCCGGCGAGGGCAATGATCTGTGGGTCGTGGACGGCCATCACGAGAACCTCGCGCGCGACCGCGTGACGCCACTCGCGCCGGCGACCGCCGCGTCGGGGCTCCTCGTGAAACTCACCCGGAGCTTCGGCCGCTAG
>CAYSAR010000363.1:0-2182 GCA_964428985.1 uncultured Gemmatimonadaceae bacterium
GGGTCGCAGACCTCGCTCTTCCTGCGCGGCGGACAGGCGAACTACGTGCGCGTGCTCATCGACGGGGTGCCGGTCAACGAACCGGGCGGGACGCTCGACCTCGGCCGCATCACGCTCGATGACATCGAGCGCATCGAGGTCGTCCGCGGGCCGGCGAGCGTGCTCTACGGCTCCGAGGCGGTCTCCGGCGTGATCCAGCTCTTCACGCGGCGCTCGACCGGCGCACCGCGTCTCGACGCCGAGGTCGGCGGCGGCACGTATGACTCGCGGCACGTGGGCGTCGGCGCTGCCTCGTTCGTGCGCGCGCTCGACTGGCCGCTGCGGGCCGACCGGCACCGCTCGGCCGGCATCCTCGCGTTCAACAACGCGTACCGCAACGACGGCATCGTCGGCACGCTCGCGTTCCCGCGCGGCGCGCGGCGATCCGACGCACGTCTCACCGCGCGCTTCAACGCCTCGCAGTACCAGTACCCGACCGGCAGCGATGGCAGCGTCGAGGATCGCAACGCCGAGCGGACCGAGCACCGCCTGTCGATCGGTATGGACGCCGGCCATCAGTGGACCGATCGGGCCGAGACGCGTCTCCAGCTCACGTTCAGTGAGCTGCACCCGCGGACGAGCGACGGCCCCGACGATGCGTCCGACGTGAACGGGTTCTACGGCTACTTCGCGCGCGCGACGGTCGCCCGCCATCTCGCCGACCTGCGCACCTCGTTCGCGCTCCCGTCGCGGCAGCGGCTCGCGGTCGGCGCGGAGTTCGCGCGCGACGCCGAGCGCGGCAGCTCGCTCACGCTGAGCGAGTTCGGCGACACGCCCGACGAGTTCCGGGCGACGCGCGAGAACATCGCGGGCTACGCCCAGTACCTCGGTGACTACGGCCGCTGGTCGTACACGTTCGGGGCCCGCATCGACGAGAACAGCGCGTTCGGGACCTTCTCGACCGGCCGGGCGGCGTTGGCTTACCGCCTCTCGGATCGCCTCACGGCGCGGATCTCCGGCGGCAGCGCGTTCAAGGCACCGAGCTTCTTCGAGAACTTCGCAGAGGGCTTCACGCTCGGGAATCCGACGCTGCGGCCGGAGCAGGCGCGATCAGGGGAGGTCGGACTCGAGGCGCGGATGGCCGATGGCGTCACGCTGCGCACGACCGCGTTCGCGCAGCGCTTCACGAACCTGATCCAGTACACGGGAACGCCGCCGGCCCCTGGGGATCCCAACTACTACAACATCGCGGCGGCGAACGCCGGTGGGCTCGAGGTCGAGGTCGCGGTGGGGCGCATCGCGGGCATGGCCGCGACGGCAGCGTACACATGGACCGATACGCGCGTCGTGGACGCCGGCTTCAGTACGTCGCCGAACGACAACTTCGTGACCGGCGGTCGACTGCTGCGCCGCCCGGAGCATCTCGCGACGCTTCACCTCACGCGCGCCCTCGGCACCGCCGGCACGGCGCAGCTGACACTGATGCACGTCGGGCGCCGCGAGGATCGCGATTTCTCGACCTTCCCGGCGGGGATCGTCTTCCTCGACGCCTACGAGACGGTCGACGTCGCCTTCGACCTCGGACTGCCGGAACGCCTCGCGCCGGACACGCGATTCACGCTGCGCGTCGAGAACGTCGGCGACGCCCGGTATGAGGCGGTCTACGGGTTCGCGACGCCGCGTCGCACCTTCCACGCGGGACTTAGATTGCAGCGGTGATCCTCACCGAGGCGATCGTCCTCCACGGGTTCGATTACCGCGAGACGTCGCGCATCGTGCGCCTCGCGACGCGCGATGCCGGCGTCGTCTCGGTGATCGCCCGTGGCGCGAAGCGGCCCAAGAGCCGCTTCGGCGTCGGCCTCGACCTCTTCACGAGCGGCGTCGCGCATGTCGGGTTGAACCCGACACGCGAGCTGCATACGCTCGCCGGCTTCGATGCGACACGGGCGCGTCCGGAACTCGCCGCGTCGCTCCAACGGTTCGGCGCGGCCGCGGCGCTCGCTGAGCTCTGCCTGCGATTCGCGCCGGAGGATGCCGGCGGCGCGCTCCATGACGCGCTGGCTCGCGGGCTCGACGCGATCGGGGGGGCGCCTGAGGAGGCCGTCGCGCCGCGTGCCCTCGAGGCGGCATGGGCGCTCGTCGGCGAGCTCGGCTTCGGACCATCGCTCGAATCGTGCGCGCTCTGCCATCGCCCGCTCGATGC
>CAYSAR010000364.1:0-2172 GCA_964428985.1 uncultured Gemmatimonadaceae bacterium
CGCGGTCGTCATGATGATCGGCCGGAGGCGGATGCGCCCAGCCTCGAGGATCGCGCTGCGGCGGTCCTTCCCCTCGCTGCGCGAGTGGTTCACGAAGTCGATCAGCAGGATGCCGTTCTTCGTCACGAGGCCCATGAGCATGATGATGCCGATCATCGACATCACGTTCAGCGTGCCGCCGGTGACGAGCAGCGCGAGCGCGACGCCGAGGAACGAGAGCGGCAGCGAGAGCATGATCGCGAGCGGCTGGACGAACGACCCGAAGAGGGACGCAAGGATCAGGTAGATGAAGACGACGGCGAGCAGGATCGCCTCGAGCACGTAGCCCTTCGTCTCCTCGAGGTTCTGCACGTCGCCGGTGAACACGGTGCGGTAGCCGGCCGGGAGCACGAGCGAGTCGAGCGCGGCGAGCGTCGCGTTCGCGACGTCACCGACGGCGGCACCGGGGAGCACGCCGGCCGAGATCGAGATCTGGCGCTCGAGCTGGCGACGGTCGATCTGCTGCGGTCCGACGCCGGCGCGCACGTCGGCGACCTGCGAGAGCGGGATCGCGACGGGGAGCCCGGTGCGCGGGTCGACGGCGCTGCCGGTCACGGGGATGTTCGCGACGTCCTCGGCCGACGCGCGCAGCGACTCGGGATAGACGACGCGCACGTCGTGCGAATAGCCCTGCTGGTCCTGCCAGAGCGTGGCGCGGGCGCCGGTGAAGAGCGGCTGGAGCGTGCCGGCGATCGCGCCGACGCCAAGGCCCGCCGCCCACGCCTGCTGGCGGTCGACGCGCACGTCGAGCTGCGGGATGTCGCCTTCGTCGCTCGACATCGGCTCGGCGATGCCGGGCACCGACCGCATGATGTCGTTCACCTGGCTCGCGATGAGCTTGAGGCGCACCGGGTCGGGCCCCTGCACGTTCACGACGATCGGCTGGCGGTAGCCACCGAAGATCGAGCGCGTGCCGTCGATGCTGGGGCGGATGCCCGACACCTGCGTGAGCTGCGGCCGCAGGGCGTTCTGGATCTCGGCCATCGACCGCGAGCGGTCATGCTTCGGCTTGAGCTGCACGAAGAGCCGGCCGCTCGTCGTGGTGCCGCGGAAACCCGAGCCGACGGTGAGGTAGGTGTACTCGACCTCCGGGACGCGTCGGACGATGGTGTCGAGCGAATGTCCCTTCGCGAGCGTGTACTCGAGGCGCGAGCCCGGCTGTGTCCGGTATGAGATGTTGAACTCGCCGGCGTCGTAGTCGGGCATCCACGTGAAGCCGATGCTCGCGGCGATGCCGACGGCGAGGACGACCGAGCCGAGCGCGCCGCCGAGGACGAGCCAGCGATGGGTGATCGCCTTCTCGAGCAGCGGCGGATAGCGATCGGCCATGCGCTCGAACCAGGCGTCGAAGCGCAGCGCGACCTTGCGGATCGGGCCGGCGCGCCGGTACGCCTCCGCCCCCTTCTCCTCGGCGTCGGGATCGGGCCAGACCGACGAGAGCATCGGGTCGAGCGTGAAGGAGACGAACAGCGAGACGGCGACGGCGAACGCGACGGTGACGCCGAACTGGAAGAAGATGCGGCCGATCATGCCGCCCATGAACGCGACGGGGATGAACACGGCGATGACGGCGAGCGTCGTCGCGAAGACGGCGAGGCCGATCTCGTCGGTGCCTTCCTTCGACGCGAGGTAGTGGTCTTTCCCCATCGCGACATGGCGCACGATGTTCTCGCGCACGACGATCGCGTCGTCGATGAGCAGGCCGATCGCGAGCGAGAGCGCGAGCAGCGTCATCGTGTTCAGCGTGAAGCCGAACATCCACATCGCGAAGAAGCTCGAGATGATCGCGACGGGGAGCGTGAGGCCGGTGATGACGGTCGAGCGCCACGAGTTCAGGAACAGGTAGATGATCATCACCGTGAGGATCGCGCCGAGGACGAGCGTGAGCTCGACGTCGTGCAGCGCCTCGCGGATCTTCTGCGAATCATCGCGGATGACCGTCATCGAGATGTCGCTCGGCAGCTGCCGCGAGAGCTCGTCGACGACGACGCGGACCTGGTCGGCGACCTCGACGGTGTTCGCGCCGGTGATCTTGAGGATGTCGAGCGAGAGCGCGGGGTTGAGGCCCATGTACGACGCGCTGCGCTTCTCCTCGGTGCCGTCGACGACGGTGCCGAGGTCGCGCACGCGCAC
>CAYSAR010000365.1:0-2171 GCA_964428985.1 uncultured Gemmatimonadaceae bacterium
GGATGCCGGCCTTCCCGAGCGCGGCCCGCGCCGCGGCGATGTTGCGTGCGCCCATCTGCGCGCCCCCGCTGCCGAGCAGGTTGCCGAACAGCGCCGCGCCCCCGGCGAGCTTGCCGACGATCGCACCGCGGCCCCCGGCGGCCCGCATCTCCTCCACGAGCATCGGCACCGCGGTGCTCGCGAAGCGCGCCGCGTTCGTCGGGTCGCGCGCGACCGAGGGGTCGGGCAGCAGCACGTGCGCGAGGCCGGCGACGCGGTGCGCGGCGTCGTGCAGCGCGATCGCGACGCACGAGCCGAGGCCGATCGTGATGAGGCGGCCATCCCAGCGCGCGACGGCGTGGTGTGCGATGCGGACATGGTGGATGGTCACGCGGCCGCGCGGCGGAAGATCCGCTGTCTCGCGTCGACCGGCTCGAACAGCCCGCGCGCCGGTCCGAGCACGGTCTCCACCTTGCCGAGGACGAGGAACCCGCCGGGCGCCAGCGCCTCGTGGAACTTCCGCAGCAGCGGCTCCTGGCTCGGCCGGTCGAAGTAGATGATGACGTTGCGACAGGTGATCAGGTGGAGGCCGCGGGCCGGGGCCGGCTCGGCGAGCAGGTCGCGGCGCTCGACCTCGATGAGCGCCTTGAGCTCCGGCGCGGCGACGTGCGGCGGCATGGGCGAGAAGTACCTGGCTCGCACCTCGCCGGGCACCTCGCTGAAGGCCTCCGGCGCATACGCCCCGCGTCGCGCCGCCTCGATCGAGCGCCGATCGATGTCGCTGCCGAGGATCCGCACGCGCCGCAGCTTGTGCTGCGTCGCCGTGCGCTCGGCATGCCGATGGAAGAGCGCGGCGAGCGTGTAGAGTTCCTCGCCCGACGCACACCCTGCGCTCCACACGTCCACACGCGGTGCGTCGAGCTCCCACAGCGCCGGCACGACGGTGCGCGCGACCGATTCCCAGACCTCGATGTCACGGAAGAGCTTCGTGACGTTGATCGTGAGCGCGTCGAGCAAGCGGTCCCACTCGTCGGGATCGCGGTCGAGCCGAGCGGCGTAGCTCGCGAAGTCGTCGGTCGCCGTCGCCCGCATGCGCACGGCGATGCGGCGCCGAAGACAGCCGTCCTTGTAGTTCGCGCAGCCGAACCCGCGCTCGCGCGCGATCTTCTCGGTGAGCTTCCGGAAGCCCGGCTCGTCGGGACGCTCGGTCATCGTTCGCCCCGGGCCGAGGCGAGCGCCTGCGCCGCCCCGCCATGCGAGGGATCGAGCGCCAGCGCGCGCTCCCACGCGGCCGTCGCCTCGACCATGTCCCCTTGCGCCGCGCGCAGCGTGCCGATGCGCGCCCACACCTCGGGGCCGAGCGTCTCGTGCTGCTTCACGGCGCGCAGATACTCCTCGAGCGCGAGATCGCCGCGCCCCTCGGCGAGCAGGAGGTCGCCGCGATTGCGATGGAGCGCCGCGAGCCCGGGATCCTCGTGCACGCCGCGGTCGAGCGCCGCGCGCGCCTCCTCGTCGCGCCCGACGGCCATGAGCGCGACGGCGAGGTTGTTGTGCAGCGCCGCCGCGTGCGGGTGCGAGGCGACCCCTTCCTCGAGGAGGTGGACCGCCTTGCCGAGCTGGCCGGAGAGGGCCGCCGCGAGCGCCGCCGAGTGGAACCAGGCGGCGGAGGGAGCCCGATCCCCAAAGTGGGGGCGCGCGCGCATGAAGTGCGCGTCAGCCTCATCGAACTCGCCGGCGCGCAGCGCGAGGATGCCGAGCGAGAGGTGCGTGCGCGGTTCCTCCTCGCCACCGCGGCGCAGCGCCTCGTCGAGCGCCGCGCGCGCCTCGTCGGTGCGACCGAGTCGCTCGAGTGCGAGCGCCAGGTTGTGGAACACCGCCGCCTTCGCGCCCCGCTGCCGAGCGCCGGTCTCGAAATGCGTCAATGCCTCGGCCCAGCGTCCGAGCCGCAGGTGCGCGAGGCCGAGATGGAACCGTGCGCCCGCGTCCTCCGGGCGCAGCTCGGCGACGCGCCGGAACTCGCGCACCGCCTCGTCGAGCATCCCGGTCTTGTAGAACGCGACGCCGAGGTTGCGATGCTCCTCGATGCGGACGTCGGTCGCGACCTCCTCGGGCGGCTTCGTCTTGCCGACGCGATGCAGGAAGCCCGCCGTCGCGAGGCCGAAGAGCGCCTTGCCGACCTCGAACTCGACGAG
>CAYSAR010000366.1:0-2167 GCA_964428985.1 uncultured Gemmatimonadaceae bacterium
GGACGCAGCTTGCGAATCGGCCAGCGCGAGCGGGATGCGGATGAGTTTCGGCCACGCCCAGGGCAGCGCCGGCGGCTCGTTCGCCCCGGACGGCACCCCGGTCGGATCGAAGTAGCCGAAGTGGGCGTACTGCTGCACGGGAGGGGAGCCGCTGGAGATCGTGGTGTCGTAGACCGTGCCCGTGGCGAGCGGGTACGTGCCGATCGTGCCGTCGAGACGGCGGTAGACCGTTTCGTACTCGTAGGTATCACCGGTCGCAGGAACGATCGGATAGGGCGCGGCGACGCGGTACTCGCGCCCGTCATCGAACGGGCCGTTGCTGGTGTTCGGATTGCCGTCGGCGTCCACGAAGCGCTCCAGGCCGTGCCAGATCAGTTCGGCGTGGCGGGGGCTGGTGTCGTCGTTCACGGTCTCGCCGAAGGAGAACTCGACGATGAACTCGGTGCATCGGGCGACGAAGCCGTGCGCCGTGACGGCCCGCTGGTCCGCGAGGCGGTATGCGAGCGTTTCCGCTGTCCATCCCTGCTGGTTGGCGAGCGCGACGGTGTCCACGTACGCGGGCATCGACGGCTCGACTCGGATGCGGTGGCCGCCCGATGAGCCGGAGTAGGAATGCGCGGGGAACAACTCGCGGAGCCATGCCTGCACGAACCTGCGGTCGCCCTGGAGCGGGTTACCGTTCGCGGGCGTCGCCTGGAACGAGCCGTCAAGCGTGTCGCCGGTGGCCGGGTCGAAATCCGACGGCGAGGAGTTGGCCGGCGGGATGTCCGCGTCGCAGATGATCGTGCGGACCTCCGCGGGATCGGTGGTCGCGACATCGACGATGCCGGACGCGAAGAGGGGTGTCAGGCCGGCGGCATTGTTGCGGATGCGGGCGACGGAGCCGTCGGCCGAGCCGAACTGCGCGAGGTGTCGGAAGAGGCTCGTCGCCGCGGGCTGGCCGGCGATCTGGACGTCGCTGTCCAGCCAGCGCGCCGGGGCGAGGCCGAACGGGTCGGGATCCGGTGGGCCCTGCTCCGCGCCCGTCGGCTGGATGAGCGCCGTGACGTAGCGGGCGAGCACCCACTCGGCGGCGAACTCGTTCGGCCCGTTGCGTGCGCCCAGCCGCCAGCGGTCGGCCGGATCGCCCTGGAATCCGAAATCCACCTCGGGCGTGACGAAGGCGTCGATCTCGGATTGCGAGCCGTCGGCGTCGTAGCGGACGCCGTGCCCGATGTAGATGCGGGCGTGGTCGCCCTTGGGCGAGCGCGTGGGGTGCAGGGCATCGCGCACGCTCGCGAACCGGCCGCTGGCGAGGAAGACGATCTCGTCGGCGCGCCGGGGGCGCGGCGTGAGATCGGCCGGGTGGAGCATCACGTCGTCCGCGCCCGTCGTGTCAAGCGTGCCATTCGCGTTCACGTCCACGTAGCCGTGCCGGATGACAAGGAACCCGTCGCGGCTCATGGAGCGGAAGTCGTCGCGGAGTTGCTGCTCGATCTGTGCGGCGGCCTGGTTCAGCAGGCTCACGCGACGCCCGCCGGAGACCGTGCGCCCGACGGATTCGAAGACGGCGGCGATGCCGACGGCGATGAGGGCGATCGCGCCGATGGCGACGAGGAGTTCGATGAGCGTGAAGCCGCGCCGGTCGCGATCAGCCCGATTGTTCATGGCTCGCTCCATCTCGCTGCTCACGGTTCGATGACGAAGACGACGGGGTCCACGGGGGGGGGCTGGGGGACGAAGGTGATCGGGCTGAGGTCGGCGGGCGTGATCTCGCCGTCGCCGTCGAGGTCCTGAAGAATCATGGGAATGGGCGGGTCGATTCGGATCACCATCGGCAGCGTCGGGTTGACGATGGTGGCGGAGACGACGCGGTAGACGTTCCCCTGGGCGTCCACGAATCGCTGGCCGGTCTGCCCCAGCATCTGCTCGTATTGGCGGCGCTGCTGGGCGGGCATGGCGTCGCTCAGCGCGATGAGGTCGCGCTGAGTCTGTCCGACGCCGGGACCGAGGAAGTCGGGGAAGAGTTCGGCGACGAGGGGTCGCGAGTAGTTCCGGCGGCCGAGTTCGCTCAGGCCGTTGTTGGAGGGCGTGCCGTCGCGGCGTGCCCCGACGGGTGATCGGCGGTCGGCGTCCTTGAGCGAGTCGTCCGTGAGCGCCCTGGCGAGCGAGATAGTCCCGGCGCCGA
>CAYSAR010000367.1:0-2152 GCA_964428985.1 uncultured Gemmatimonadaceae bacterium
GCACCCACCACACGGCGTAGGAGATGAACTTCACGCCCTGGTCGGGATCGAACTTCCGGACCGCCTTGAGCAGACCCTCGTTGCCGATCGCGACGAGCTCGGAGAGGTCGAGGCCGTGGCCCTGGTACTTCTTGACGTAGGAGATCACGAACCTGAGGTTCGCCGTCACGAGCCGCTCGGCGGCGGCTTCATCGCCCTTCTGGGCGAGTCGTGCGAGACGCCGCTCTTCGGCGGGGTCGGTGATCAGCGGCAGCTTCTGGATGTCCTGCAGGTACTGGTCGAACGCGGAAGAGGGTGCGGAACGGAAATAGCCCTTCGATCTCGTCTCGGTCGCGTGCTGCATACCCACCCCATAACCGCGTGTTGAGGATCGCGTCGCCCGCACATCGGCGCCGCCGTGGACGCAAGGGATCGTTTCCGCAGTCGAGCCAGTTCTGTTGTGATGCTGCCGTGCGGCGCCTGGGGAGGTGTCGCAGCGCTTAGGGTATCAGCGGGGGCGAAGAACGGTCAACAGCCAAGAAGCGTGCCACTCTCGTCGCGGTGCGGCGTGCCCCATTCATCGCCTTGTGGGACAACTACTTCGGCCGCTTCTACAGGTGCTCCAGGGCGCGCAGGACGTCGGCATCGGACGCCCGGACCGCGTGTCCCGATTCGCTCCCTGCCATCTCGCCGAGCGCTCGCGGCAGCGCGTACTCGACGTGTCCACCGAGTGACTTCTTGTCGCTCTTCGTTGCGCTCACCACCTCGGTCGCACTCACGTTCTCGGGCAGGCGCACGGGGAGCCCAGCCGCATCGCAGACGGTCGCGATCGCATCGGCGAGCCCGCGCTCGGCGATGCGCAGTCGCTCGGCGAGGATCGCCTCGGCGACCATGCCGATGGCGACCGCGTGGCCGTGCGGCACGCCGTACGCCGTGACCTGTTCGATGGCATGGCCGATCGTGTGGCCGAAGTTGAGCACCTTGCGCACGCCGGACTCTCGTTCGTCCTGTCGCACGACGTCGACCTTGATCTCGACCGAGCGTCGCACGAGGTGGAGCCACGTCGCGTCGTCCGGTTCGTCGCCGTGCAGCACCTCGCGCAGCGACGACGTGATCCACGCGAAGTAAGCGGCGTCGGCGATCACGCCGTGCTTGATCGCCTCGGCGAGTCCCTCGCGGCGCTGCGCGAGCGGCAGCGTGCGGAGGAGGCGCGGGTCGATGAGCACGTGGGACGGCTGGTGGAACGCGCCGACGAGGTTCTTGCCGGCGGTCGTGTCGACGCCCGTCTTCCCGCCGATCGATGCGTCGATCATCGCGAGCAGCGTCGTCGGGACCTGGATGAGCGGCACGCCGCGCAGGTACGTCGCGGCGACGAAGCCGGCGAGGTCGCCGGTGACGCCGCCGCCGAGCGCGACGACGACGGTGTCGCGTCCGAGCCGCGAGGCGACCATCTGGTCGGTGAGCGAGCCCCATGTCGCGCGCGTCTTGTGTCGCTCGCCGGCGGGAAACGTCAGCAGCATCGGCGCGGGCAGCGTCGCGTCGCCAGGCGATGCCGCTCCCTGCAGCGCGTGGAGGGTCGCGTCGCCGATCAGGGAGGCGACTTGTTGGTCGGCGATGACGACGACGCGGTGCCGCGGATGCGCCCGCGAGACGACGGCGCCGAGCGTCGCGAGCGCGCCGGGCGCGACGGTGATCGTCGCGCCGTGGAGGTGGAGTTCCCCGCTCACCGCGGGCGCGCGACGCGACGGTCGCGGTTCACCACGTCACCTCGCCGGCGCCGGCGCGCTTCGTCGCGACGCGCGCGAGCACGAAGAGGAGGTCCGAGAGGCGGTTCAGATACACGATCACGACCGGCGGGATGTCGGCCTCGCCGCCACGCCGCAGCGTGATGACCGCGCGCTCGGCGCGACGGCACACCGTGCGTGCGACGTGCAGCGCCGCCGCCTTCGGCGTCCCACCCGGCAGGATGAACGCCTTGAGCGGTTCGACCTCGGCCTCGGCGTCGTCGATCGCCTGTTCGAGCTGCTTGATGCGTGCGTCGGAGATGCGCGCCTTCTCGAGCTGCTCCTGCATCTTCGCGCGGTCGGGCGTCGCGAGGAGCGCGCCGAGCGAGAAGAGGTCGCGTTGCACCGGCGCCAGCACCTCGTCGATGCGCGGCATCGACTCGATCGAT
>CAYSAR010000368.1:0-2151 GCA_964428985.1 uncultured Gemmatimonadaceae bacterium
ACACCCTCGGCACCGTGTCCGGCATCGCGTACAGCGTGTCGCCGAGCGCGCCGGGGAGCGTGTCGAGCAGCGCGCGCCGCGCGAAGCCGGTGTCGACCGGCACCGGCGTGAGTCCCTGCATCGGGATCTGGCCGGGGCTGAGCCGGCTCAGCGCGCGGAGGATATCGGCCGTCGGCGCCGGCGCGGGACCGGTCGCGTTGCCGGGGTACGAGTCGAGCATCGAGGGCGAGATGCCCGCCGCCGCGAGGCGGTCGCGGATCTGCTGCTCGCTCAACCCCGACGCGCGGATCTGCTGGCGGATCTGGTCGCCGGTCGGCGTCTGGGCGCCGAGCGACGCGGGCAGCGCGGCGCCCAGGGCGAGAAGGGCGAAGGCGAGCGCGACGGTCGTCCGGATCCGCTGGGTCACGAGTCTCACGCGGCGAAATGTGGGGCGGGGTGAACGGACGGGCAATCGCTCAGCCACAGAGGACGCTCCCGCCATTCACGTTCACGATCTCTCCGACGATATGACGCGCACCGGGCATGCAGAGCATCACCGCCGCCGCGGCGATGTCGGCCGGGCTCGCGACGCGGCCGACGGGGATCCCCGCCTCGATGCGCGCCTTCCCTCCGTTCGCGAACGGGAGCTCGCACATCTCGGTATCCACCCACCCCGGCGCGACGCAGTTCACGGTGATGCCCTTCGGCGCGAGCTCGACCGCCTGGCTCTTCACGAACGAGATCATCGCGCCCTTGCTCGCCCCATAATCGGCGTGCCCGGCCTCCCCCCGCTGCCCCGCCGTCGAGGCGATATGCACGATGCGGCCGCCGTCCCTCATCGCCCGCGCCGCCGCGCGCGACACGTAGAACATCGCGTCGACGTTCTCGCGCATCGTGCGGCGCCAGCGCTCCTCCGGCAGCTCGTGCACCGGCACGTCGTGCGGCGGCCAGATGCCGGCGCTGTGTACGACGATGTCCACGCCACCGAGCGCCTTCAGCGCGTGCGCGATGAGCCCGTCGGCGCCGCTCGGCTCGCCGAGGTCGCTCGCGAACGCGGTCGCGCGGACCCCGTGCCTCCCGAGCTCGGCGACCATCTCATCGGCCTCGGCCTTCCGCGATCGGTATCCCACGCACACATCGGCCCCGCACTCGGCCAAGAGCCGCGACGTCGCCCCGCCGATGCCGCGACTCCCGCCCGTCACGACCGCCCGCTTCCCCGCGAGCGAGAACGCGGCCGGCGTGGCGCGTGGGTTCGAGTTCGCGCTCACTTCGCCGCCTCGGCGTCGATCACGTCGCAGATGGCGTGCTGGATGTTCAAATGCAGCTCCTGCGCGCGGTCGGTGCGGTCCGTCGGCACGATGATCGTGAGGTCGGCCATCCCCTTGATCCGCCCGCCGTCCTTCGCCGTGAGCGCCAGCGTGCGCATCCCGATCGCCTTCGCGACCTCGACCGCGCGGATGCAGTTCGGCGAGTTGCCGCTCGTCGTGTGCACGGCGAGCAGGTCGCCCGGCCGGCCGAGCGCCTCGACCTGGCGGCTGAAGATCTCGTCGAACGAGAAGTCGTTCGCGGCGGCGGTGAGCGTCGAGGTGTCGGTCGTCAGCGCGATGGCGCGCAGCGGGCGGCGCGCGCGCAGATAGCGGATCGTGTACTCCGTCGCGATGTGCTGCGCGTCGGCGGCGCTCCCGCCGTTGCCGGCGAAGAAGAGCGTGCCGCCTTCGGAGAGCGTGTCGCGCACCATCTCAGTCGCCTTGATGATCTCGTCGCCGAGCTGCTGTGCGGCGCGCGAGGCCGTCTCGGCGAGCTCGCGCAGGTGCTTCGTCGGGTCGATCGCCACGGGGGTCATGTGGCCGGTCCTGTGAGTGAGAGGATGCGCGCCATGACCTCGCCGGCGCGCGCGGGGACGTCGTCGACGTCGCTCGCGGCGGCGGCCTCGAACGCCCACGTCACGCAGGCGTCGGCGGCGAGGAGATCGAGCGCGTTCGCGCGGTCGCGCGCCTCGGCGTCGGTGCCGCTGCGGGCGAGCACGCCCTCAAGGAGCACCTCGCCGGCGCGCGCGAGCGCATCAGCGGTCGAGAGCGCGTCCCAGTCCGGGTGATCGCCGAGCACGGCGTTCACGCGCGCGAGGAGCGCCGGGGGCGCCGGCGGTCTGGCGGCGTCGAGCCACGCCTTGTG
>CAYSAR010000369.1:0-2143 GCA_964428985.1 uncultured Gemmatimonadaceae bacterium
ACCGCGAGCGTGTTGATCGCGATGGCGGCGCACCGGTTCGAGCGCGGCGGGGCACTCTTCACGACGATCATCGTGCTGCTGCTCCTCGCCCTCGGCTGGTTATCTTCCGCCCTCGTCCGGACGGACGAACGAACCGAGACTGGAGTGATGCGATGAGCGTGGTGGTGATCACCGGTTCTTGCGGCCTGATCGGCGCGGAAGCGGTGCGGTACTATGCGGCCCAGGGCATGGACGTCGTGGGCATCGACAACAACCTGCGCGAGCACTTCTTCGGCGCCGACGGGTCGACCGCCTGGGTGCGCGAGCGGCTCATCGCCGACGTGAAGACCTACACGCATGTCGACGCCGACATCCGTGACACCGAGGCGATGGACCGCCTCTTCGCGAAGCATGGCAAGGCGATCGCGCTCGTCGTCCACGCCGCCGCGCAACCCTCGCACGACTGGGCCGCGCGCGATCCGTTCATGGACTTCTCGGTCAACGCGACCGGCACGCTCGTGCTGCTCGAGGCGACGCGCCGCCATTGCCCCGACGCCGTCTTCATCTTCACGTCGACGAACAAGGTGTACGGCGACACGCCGAACCAGCTGCCGCTCCTCGAGGAGAAGACGCGCTGGACGATCGACCCCTCGCACCGGTTCGTGAAGGGCATCGACGAGTCGATGACCGTCGACCAGAGCACGCACTCGCTCTTCGGCGCGTCGAAGCTCGCGGCCGACGTGCTCGTGCAGGAGTACGGCCGCTACTTCGGGATGCGCACGGGCGTCTTCCGCGGCGGCTGCCTCACGGGGCCAGGCCACTCCGGCGCCCAGCTTCACGGCTTCCTCGCCTATCTCGTGAAGTGCGCCGTCACCGGTCGCCCCTACACGGTGTTCGGCTACAAGGCGAAGCAGGTGCGCGACAACATCCACAGCGCCGACCTGCTCACGGCGTTCGACGCCTTCTTCCGCCGGCCGGGCATCGCGCAGGTCTACAACATCGGCGGGGGCATGGAGAGCAACTGCTCGATGCTCGAGGCGATCACGCTCGCCGAGAAGGCCGCCGGCCGCGAGATGACGTGGACGTACGACGAGACGAACCGCGTCGGCGACCACATCTGGTACATCTCCGACCTCACGCGCTTCCGCACGCACTACCCCGAGTGGTCGCTGCGCTACGACGTGAAGGCGATCATCGAGCAGATCGTCGAGGCGAACCGCGAGCGATGGCTCTCGCCGGCGGCGTGACCACGCCGGACCGTCGCATCGTCATCGCCAGCGAGGTCTACTGGCCCGACGAGTCGGGCACCTCGCATCTCGTCACCGAACTCGCCCGCGCGATGGTCGCGCATGGCGAGGTGCGCGTCATCTGCTCCACGGCCGGCCCGTCGAACGACCAGGGGGTCCACGTCGAGCGTCTCGGACGTCCCCCGGTCTCCGGCCAGCGCGTCGCGCGCCGCGCGCTCGCGGTCGCCGCGCGTTCGTGGCGCATCGCGCGGGCGGCGTGCGATCCGCGTCGCGCCGCCGATGGCATCTACGCCGTCTTCGGCCCGACGCTGTTGCCGTATCTCATCGCGTGGCTCAAGCCGCGTGGTGCGCGCTTCGCGATCATCGTACACGACGTCTATCCGGACGCCGCGGTCGCGGCGGGGCTGATCCCCCGCGGAGGGCTCGCGCATCGGCTCTGGCGCGTCGCGACGCGCTACGCGCTGCGCAAGGCGGATTCCTGTATCGCGATCGGCCATGACATGGGTGAGCTGCTCGCGTCGATCGAGCCGCGCGTCGCGGGGCGCGTGACGGTCGTGCCGCACTGGTTCGACGCGTCCTCGCTCACGCCGCGGCCGCGTGAGTCCTCACGATTGATCGGCGAACTCGGCATCCGTTCGCGCGTCGTGCTCCAGGTCGCCGGTAACCTCGGCCGCACGCATGGCGTCGACGATCTTCTCGCCGCCGAGCGCGCGCTGCGACGGGAGTTCACGCGCGACGACCTGACGATCCTCGCCTTGGGCGGGGGTGCGCGGCAGGCGGCGTTCGAGGCGGCGGCACTGGAGCCGGGGAGTCTCATCACCTACGGCGGCCGTCGACCGCGGGCCGAGGAAGCCGACTTCCTTGCCGCCGCCGACCTCTGCTTCGTCGGCTACGCCGCCGGCATGCGCGGCGTCTCG
>CAYSAR010000370.1:0-1059 GCA_964428985.1 uncultured Gemmatimonadaceae bacterium
CCTCTCTCCGGGATGGTTCGCGACGATGGGCACGCCGCTCATCGCCGGCCGCGACTTCGACACGCGCGACCGCGTCGGCGGGGCGTCGGCGATCATCGTCAATCGCAAGTTCGCCGAGAAGTACTTCCCGAACGAGAATCCCATCGGCAAGACCGTCGTGAGCCCCGGCTTCGGCCGTGAGCCGGACCAGACGCATGAGATCGTCGGACTCGTCGGCGATGCGGTCTACCTCGGGCTCCGCGACGAACTCTCGCCGACGGCTTACTTCGCGTACGCGCAGCAGGCGACGGCGGGGTCGAGCGCGACGCTCACGCTGCGCACCACGGCGAGCGAGCCGCTCGCGCTCACCGCGAGCATCACGCAGGCGATCGCGGCGATCAACCCCGGCATGACGTTGACCTTCCGGCCGCTCGACGATTACATCGACGCCGCGCTCTCCCAGGAACGGCTCATCGCGATGCTCTCCGGCTTCTTCGGCGTGCTCGCGCTGCTGCTCGCCGCGCTCGGCCTCTACGGCATCACGGCGTACGCCGTCACGCGTCGGCGCATCGAGTTGGGCATCCGCATGGCGCTCGGCGCCTCGCCGGCGTCGGTCGTGCGCAACGTGATGACGCGGACCGGCGCGCTCGTCGCCGGCGGCATTCTCGTGGGCGGGGTCGTGAGCTGGTGGGCGTCGCGGTACGTGAGCACGCTGTTGTTCGGGCTTGAGCCCACGGATCCGCTGACGATCGTCGCGGCGATGACCGTGCTCGCGCTCGTGGCGGCGTTGGCGGGATGGCTGCCGGCGCGGCGAGCGGCGAGGATCGATCCGGCGGAAGTCCTGCGCGAAGGGTGATGCTCGCGCGATGCGAGAAATGCTTACCCCGGTCCGGGGTTCGCGGGGGAGGTAGGGATGCCGAGTACGGGAGGATGATGTGCGGATTGGGAAACCGATGCTGGATGCTTGGGTTGGGGGCCTCGCGCAGTTGTGCATGGGTGCGCGGGCCTTCGCTGCTTCGTACACTCTCTCCACTCTGACTCTATCTCTCCGTCGAATGCCATATCGCCTTCGTTCGCTTC
>CAYSAR010000370.1:1069-2139 GCA_964428985.1 uncultured Gemmatimonadaceae bacterium
CGCGGCCGCCTGTGCCGGCTCTGATGCGGCGACGCTGGCTTCCGTTACCGTCGACACGCTGCCCGGTGGGGTCATCTCCGTGATGTCGGCGGGGCCGACGGCGTGGACCGACTCGACGACCGGCTGGCGGCTCGTCGAGGATGGTGAGCTCGAGGGCGGGCTCGGACAGCCGGGCGAGTTCATCAATCCGCAGAACCTCGCGGTCGATGCGCGCGGTTGGGTCTATGTGGCCGACACCAGGCCGGCGACGATCAAGGTGTTCGACGACCAGGGGCGGTTCGTACGCAAGTTCGGGCGCGACGGCGGCGGACCGGGCGAGTTCGGCGTGGCGATCCTCGACGTGAAGGGGTCGCGGCTACTCGTGCATGATCCGCAGGGCTCGCGCGCGACCTTGTTCGATACATCGGGCACGTACATCCGCAGCTTCGTCGGGACCTGCTGCTACTGGATGCGGCCATTCCTCGATGACCGCATGCGCGTGATCCTGCCGTCGCCCGATCCCGACGGCGCGAAGACGTTTCAGACGTACATGGTGTTCGACACGCTCGGCGCAGCCACTGACACCGTCCTCGTCCCAGAGATGCCGCCTCGCGTGCGCTGGGATCTCCGCCAAGGGAACCAGATGCAGATGAGCATGTCGGTCCCCTTCGCGCCGGACGGCATGGCGACGTTCACGCCGTCAGGGGCGTTGATGCACGCATGGTCGGGAGCTTACCGGATCGCGATGAGCGCCGAGGGCGGTGACACGCTTCGCGTCTTCGGCCGCGAATGGTCCCCCGAGCCGCTCGCCGACTCGCGTCGTGATGCCGAGTACGACCAGCGGGTCGCAAGCGTCGCGAAGAGCATGCAGGTGCGCGAAGCCGACCTCCGAACGCAGTTCGACAAGTCGAAGATCCCGTCGACCTTGCCGGCCTTCCAAGGGCTCTCGGTCGACGCGCTTGGGAACGTCTGGGTGCATGTGACGCAGGACTCGGCGCGCACGCGGTTCGACGTCTTCGACCCCGACGGCGCCTACCTCGGCCCCGTCGATGTCGGCGCGCTCGTCCATTCGTATCGTTCGGCCTGGGGCC
>CAYSAR010000371.1:0-2131 GCA_964428985.1 uncultured Gemmatimonadaceae bacterium
CTCACGTCCATGCGCCCGACGAAGTAGCGGTCGATCTTGATCGTGCCGATCGGCAGGCGATGCAGGTAGCTCAGCGACGCGTGCCCCGTGCCGAAGTCGTCCATGAGGCTGCGCACGCCGCGCGCGCGGAGTCCCTCGAGCGCCGCACGGGCGCCCTCCTCGTCGGAGAGCACGACGTTCTCGGTGACCTCGAGCTTGAGTCGCGTCGGGTCGAGCCCGGTGTCGCGCAGCGCGGCCTCGATCATCGGCACGAGCGCGCGGTCGGCGAGCTGGGGCGCGGCGATGTTCACGCTGACCCAGGGCGCGTCGGGGCCGTTCGGCGCGAGCGCGAGGATTTCCTCGCAGGCGCGGCGCACCGCCCAGGCGCCGAGCGGGACGATGCGCCCCGTCTCCTCGGCGACCGGCACGAACGACGCCGGGCCGAGGAGGCCATGGCGCGGGTGGTTCCAGCGCATGAGCGCCTCGAAGCCGACGAGCCGCTCCGACTCGCCGCGTACGCAGAACACCGGCTGGTACCAGAGCGTGAATTCGCCGCGGTCGAGCGCGCCGTGGAGGTCCTGCTCGAGCGAGACGCGGCGGCGGACGCCGTCGCGCATCTCGGGGACGAAGCGCTCGTGGCGCCCGCGTCCCGACTGCTTCGCGCGCTTCATCGCCAGCTCGGCGTCGCGGACGTAATCGGCGGGGTCGGTGCAGTCGGCATCGAACGGCGCGATGCCGAGGCTCGCGGTGATGACGACGCTGTGCGCGCTCACGAGGATCGCGTCGTTGAGCACGAGCGCGACGCGGTCGGCGACGCCCTCGGCCTCGCTGATGTCGTTGACGTCGTCGAGGATGAGCAGGAACTCGTCGCTGCCGAGTCGCGCGATGACGTCGCCGGGACGCACCGCTGTCGCGAGCCGCTTCGCGACGCCGCGCAGCAGCTCGTCGCCGACGGCGTGGCCGAGCGAGTCGTTGAGCAGGTTGAACCGATCGACGTCGACGAGCAGCACGGCGAAGCGGCGCTCGCCATGGCGCCGCGTACGCGCGATCGCGCGGCGGAGCAGGTCGAAGGCGAGCGTGCGGTTCGGGAGCCCGGTCAGCGCGTCGTAGAGCGCGCCGCGCCGCGCGGCCTCCTCGATGCTGCGCTGCATCGTCGTGTCGCGCACCGAGCCGGCGGCGCGTACCGCGCGCCCCTCGGCGTCGCGCACGATGATGCCGGACCACTCGACGCGCAGCCAGCGCCCGTCCTCGTGCCGGATGCGATGGTCGGCACTGAACCGATCGCCGCCGCCGGCCATCTGCGCGGTGATGTCGACCTGGAGCTGCGCGCGATCGGCCGGGTGCACGCGCCCCCACCACTCGTCGGTCGACCGTTCGATGTCTTGCGGCTCGAGGCCGACGAGCTCGCGCCAACGCGCCGAGAATCGCATGCGGTCGCGCGCGAGGTCCCAGTCCCAGAGGGCGTCCTGCGCGCTGCGCGCCGGAAGGGCGAGCCACTCCTCGGTCGTGAGACCGAGCCGCCGATCGCCGCCCTCGGCGAGCGCGGCGAGGCGTTCGCGCGTCGACTGGAGCTCCTGCGAGAGCCGCCGCATGCGCGCATGGGCGCGCCAGAGCAGCGGGGCGGAGGCCAAGGCGAACGTCGAGGCGCCGCCGAGGAGCCAGATCGTGCCGTTCATGTGGGACTCGTCGAGGGAACGCGATGGCTCTGGGAAGGGATGACGCCCCACCCAGCCAACACGTTTCGGCGTGACGGGGAGGAGCGTGATATGCGTCACCTTGCACCACGCTCGCCCCTCTACGGCACGACGGTGATCCCTCCGGCGGGGAGCACGACCGGTGCGCTCGCGAGGCCAGCGGCGTCCCTCACGTACACGGTGAGCGTCGTCGTCCCGACCCACTCCGGACGGACGGTCAAGGGGATGCTCCACGACGTCGCCGGCACCGTCGCCGCGGCCCGCACGGAGTCGATGACGTTCACCGGCGCGCCGAACTCATAGATGAGCCAGGCGAGCGCGTTGTTGTCGGTCGCCGATGCCGCGATCGTGATCTGCTGGCCGACGCTGTACTGCGCCGCGACCGGCGAGGTCGAGACGATCGCCGGCGGCGTGCGGTCGACGAGCCGGATCTCGGTCGGGATCCGCACCCGCGTCGC
>CAYSAR010000372.1:0-2116 GCA_964428985.1 uncultured Gemmatimonadaceae bacterium
ACGTGATGAACCAGCAGCGCGAGGTGATCTACTCGCTGCGCTCGTTCGCGCTCGAGGGGGGCGAGGAGCTCAAGGGCGAGGCGGAGAAGATGGTCACCGCCGCCGTCGCGCGACGCGTCGAGGCGACGCTCGCCGAGTTCGAGACCCCGGACGACTGGGACCTCGAGCTGCTGCGGCAGGAACTCCTCATGCCGTACCTGCTCCAGGTGCCGGTGTTCGAGTCGGTCAACACCGCGCCGCGCACGGTCCCCGAGGCGCAGCGCGAGGCGACCGAGGCGGCGATGGCCGCGTTCCACGCGAAGTTCGAGACGCTCGGCGAGTTCGGCGGACGGCTCCTCTCGCTCGTCATGCTCAACGTGCTCGACGAGAAGTGGAAGGACCACCTGTACGACCTCGACCAGCTGCGCGCGGCGATCCAGTACCGCTCCTGGGGGCAGAAGGACCCGCTCATCGAGTACAAGCAGGAGGCGTTCTCGATGTTCGAGGACCTCATGCGCGACATCCAGCACACGTTCACCGAGCGGTTCCTGAAGGTGCAGCTGGTGTTCGAGCAGCCCCCGCCGCCGCCACCCCCGCCGACCCCGATGCGCTTCAATGCGCTCGGCGTCGCCGAGCCGGTTGATCCGGCGGCGGGCGCCGGCACGCCGCCACCGCCCGAGCCGCCGAGGAACGAGCCGAAGGTCGTCGGCGCGGGCCGCGGGGTGGAGCGCATGGCCGCCGGCGGCGCAGCGGCCGGCAACCTCGACTTCACGGGCGTGGGGCGGAACGATCCGTGTCCGTGTGGGTCGGGGAAGAAGTTCAAGAAATGCCATGGCGCCTAGGTCTCCCATCCGTGGCGCGCGAAGGACCGCGCTTCGGGATGTGAGATGGGAGACGTGAGCGGGGCGGCGTATGCCCTCCCGCATCGCGCGCCGGCAGTCTCCGGCGCGCTCCTCCCATCTCCCATCTCACTTCTGGAGAGACGCGAAACGCAACGGTGACGACGCCGGCATGCCGCGCACCTATGCTCGGCGCCATGCCCTCCATCCTCGATCTTCCCCCCGCCGACCGGCCGCGTGAACGGCTCCGGTCCCTGGGCCCCCAGGCCCTCACGACGACCGAGCTGATCGCGCTCGTGTTGGGCACCGCGGTCGCCGGACAGCCGGCGACCGAGACCGCCGCCCACCTCGTCGAACGCGCCGGCGGGTCGCTGCGACGGCTCGGACAACTCCCGATCGGCACGCTCACGGCGACGCATGGCCTCGGCGAGGTCCGCGCGCTCGCCGTCCATGCGGCGCTCGAGCTCGGCCGCCGCCTCGCCGCCGAGGGCGCCGACGATGGCGAGCCGATGCGCTGTCCGCGCGACGTCTGGCGATGGTACGCGCCGCGGCTCGAAGGGCTCGCCGTCGAGGAGTTCCACGTCGCCGTGCTCGACGCGCAGCATCGGCTCGAGCGCGACGTGCTCGTCAGTCGTGGCATCCTCAACAGCAGTCTCGTGCACCCGCGCGAGGTCTTCCGCGAGGCGATCGCCGAGCGCGCCGCGAGCATCGTGTTGGTGCACAACCACCCATCGGGGGACCCGTCGCCGAGCGCCGACGACCGAGGGATCACGACGCAGCTCGTCGCCGCCGGCCGGCTGCTCGACATCCCGATCAACGACCATGTCGTGATCGGGCGGGGGCGGTATGTGTCGTTCGCCGAGGCGGGGATGCTCTAGGCGTACCTTGACCGTGCTCCGGCGGACGGCGATATACCGGATGCGCCCCCTTCCGCCGCCCTGCGGCCCCTGCATCCGTGACCACCGCCCCGCCGCTCGCCGAGATCATCCCCGGGTGGGACCTGACCTCGCGGTCCGACGCGCCCCATGAGCGTCTCGACCATGAGCTGCTCGCGCGCGCCTATCGTTTCAGCGAGAAGGCGCACGCCGGCCAGACGCGCCGCAACGGCGATCCCTACGTCACGCACTGCGTCGAGGTCGCGAAGATCCTCGCCGACCTGCACCTCGACTCGATCACCGTCGCGAGCGGGCTGATCCACGACGTCGTGGAGGACACGCCGTTCTCGGTCGAGGATGTCGAGCGCGAGTTCGGGCGCGAGATCGCGCAGATCGTCGACGGGCTCACGAAGATCGGCCACC
>CAYSAR010000373.1:0-2111 GCA_964428985.1 uncultured Gemmatimonadaceae bacterium
TGCCGTAACCGATGCTCGCCGTCGCCCATTCGCCGACGCCGTCCATGGTGAGCACGGCGGCTTCCTCGAACGGTGACGGGAAGAACGCGCTCGCCGCGTGCGATTCGTGATGCTCGGCGTACAGGAGCTCGCCCTCGTATCCGCCGAGCGATTCCCGGAGCGTCTTGTCCTGGTAGAGCTTCTCCTTGATCCAGAGCGGGCCGGCCTTGAGGAAGGAGCCATAGCCGCGCGGTGCGGTGCCGACGTACGTCTCGAGGATGCGCTCGAACTTGAGGAGCGGCTTGTCGTAGAAGCCGACATACGATAGGTCCTGCAGCCCGATCCCGCCCTGCTTGAGGCAGAACTCGACCGCCTTCGTGGGGAAGTCCGCATCACCTTTCTTGCGGGTGAAGCGCTCTTCTGAGCCGGCCGCGACGATGTCCCCGTCACGGAGGAGGCAGGCGGCGCTGTCGTGGTAGAACGCCGAGATCCCTAGGATCCAGGTGGAAGAACGATCCGTCACATCGCCTCTGTCAGAGTTGGTCGCCACTGTCCGGCGTGATGGTAGCCGCAGCCGCATTCGCAAGTTGCGGTCTACCTTCACGGCCCAGTCGACGTGGCGTAAGTCGTTCTCCGCTAATATCGTGCGTGGCGTCGCGCCTGCCAAGCTCACTCGGTGTCGCGGCGGGGTGTTGCATCGACGCACCGCCTCGGCGAGCGGTTCCGAGTTCTTCACGATCCCCCTACATGACGAATGCTTCCTCTTGGCGCAATTCGGCGCCGCTACGCGTCGCGATCGCGACGTCGCTCCTTCTGATCGGCGCTGCGACGTTGATGCCAGCCTCCGGTCCGCGGCCGAACGTCGGGGCGGCTTGCCTGCTCTGCGGGGACATCGGGGCCACGGACGTCATCCTGAACGTCCTGCTCTTCCTCCCGCTCGGCATCGCGTTGGGGCGCGCCGGCGTCAAGCCACTCCACGCGCTCGGCCTGGCGATCGCGATCAGCGGCTCGATCGAGATCATCCAGCATCTCCTCCCGGGCCGATCATCGACGTGGCGAGACGTGCTCATGAATGCGATCGGGGCCTGGTTGGGCGCCCTGCTCGCGTGCCATCTCGCGACGGCGCTCGCGAACCGTCGTCTCGCGGCCGCCGCGCTCGCCATCGCGACCGCAGGGTCGGTCGGCATCGCCTGGGTGACGGGGACCCTTCTCGCGCCGGACGTGCCTCCCGGCGTCTACTACGTGCATTGGGTGCCCAGGCTGCGACACCTGGAACCCTGGACCGGCAGCGTCACCGACGCGCGCATCGGTGAGCTCGCCGTACCGCCACCTCGCCTTGAGGACACGGCGCCGATCCGCCCGCTCATCCGAGCGGGCGCGCGGATCGAGATCGCAGGCCGAGGCGGACGACCGACCGAACGTCTCGGTGGCATCATCACGCTCTCGGACGAGCACGACCGCGAGGTGCTCCTCGTCGGCGTGCAGGCGGAGGACCTCGTGGTCCGCGTGAGGCGCCGCGCCGCGGTCTTTCGCCTCGATGCGCCGGACCATCGCTTTCGCGGCGCGCTCCCACGTTCGTTGGAGGGAGAGCCGATCACGATCGCCATCGACGGCGATCCGGTCGCGCCGTGCGCCTCGGTGAACGGCCATCGTTCATGCGCGCCACGCCCGACCGTCGGTCGGGCGTGGGCCCTGCTGCGCTGGCTCGAGACGATGGGCACCGTCCCTCTTTCGTTGTTGGACGCGGTGACGTTCGCGGCGCTCGCGTTCCCGGTCGGCCTCGTCGCGGCGGGGGTGCCGCGGGCGACGCGCGTGGCGAGCGTCGCGGCGCTCGTCGGCGGCGTGTCCCTCGCGTCCGGCGCGACCGGTCTCGCAATGCCAGGCGTCCTCGCGATGGTGGCGGGCGCCCTCGGTCTCGTCGCGGGCCTGCGGGCGAACGTATATTGCATCGCCCACTGGTCGACCCGACGTCCCCCACGCGATCCAGGATCCCGCTGATGGCCCTCTCCGCGAAGTTGCTCGCCAAGCTCGTCTGCCCCAAGTGCAAGGGCGAGCTCGACTACAAGCAGGCCGAGTCGGTGCTCGTCTGCGGCGCGTGCAAACTCAAGTATGCGGTGAAGGACGACATCCCC
>CAYSAR010000374.1:0-2111 GCA_964428985.1 uncultured Gemmatimonadaceae bacterium
GAACGTGCGCTCGGCGAGCCGGAGCGCCTCGTCGGCGGCGATGTCGCCGGCGATGACGAGCACCGCCGCCGAGGGCTTCACGTACGCCCGATGGAACGCGAGAAGGTCCTCGCGCGTGATCGCGCGGACCGAGGTCTCGTCCTCCCGACGCCCGTACGGATGGTCGCCGTAGAGCGCCTTCGCGAACGCCCGTGAGGCGATCGCCGCCGGCTGCGACTTCTCGAGCGCGAGGCCCGAGAGCGTCTGCGTGCGCAGCAACTCGACCTCGCTCGCCGGGAACGTCGGGCGCATCGTGACGTCACCGAGCAGTTCGAACGCGAGGTCACGATCGCCGTTGAGCACCGCGACGTCGACCGCGAGGAAATCGGCGCCGGCGCCCGAGAAGATCGAGCCGCCCACGCCTTCGATCGCCTCGGCGATCTGGTCGGCGGTGCGCGAGCCGGCGCCCTTCGTCAGGAGCGTCGCCGCCATGCTCGCGACGCCGCTCTTCCCGGCGGGATCGTTCACCGCGCCGGCCGGCATCGCGAGCGCAAGCGAGAGCACCGGCTGCTTCGCGTTCTGCACGACGATGACGCGGAGCCCGTTCGTGAGCACCGAGTCGACGAACGGCGGGAATTGGGCCGGCTCGAGAGGGAGTGGCGCCGGCGGGCGCGTCGGGTATTGCTGCGCGTCGACGGCGCGGCCGGTCGTCGCGAGCGCGACCGTGGCCGTGAGCGCGAGGGTCGCCGCGGTCGCGGCCGTGCGGGCGGTCTTCGTCATCGGGTGGGTCCAGGGGTGGGAGGGCATCACTGGCCCTCCGGCACGATCAAGAGCGTGAGCGAGTTCTCGGGGCGCAGGTACGTCCGCGCGACGCGCCGCAGGTCGGCGAGCGTCACCGCCTCGTAGCGCGCGCCGTCGGTGTTCACCGCGTCGGCCGAGCCGAGGTACATCGCGGCGTAGTGGATCGCCTCGGAGACGTTCAGCGACTGCTGCCGCGAGAAGATCGTTGACGCGCGCATCGCGTTCTTCGCCTTCGTGAGCTCGTCCTGCGTCACCGCATCGGCGGCGGCGCGGACCTGCCGCAGCACGTGGGCCTGCACGGTGTCGACCGGCACGCCCTGGTTCGCGATCGCGAGCACGCCGAAGATGCCGACGCTGCGCATCGGGCCGAACGGGTTGAAGAGCGCCTGCGCGGCGACCGCGACCTTGCTGTCGCGCACGAGCGAGCGGTTGAGCCGCGAGCTCTCCCCCGCGCCGAGGATCGTCGAGAGCAACTCGAGCGCCGGATGGTCGGCGTGCGCGACGCCGACCGTGCGATACGCCGTGAGCGCCGCCGGGAGCGTCGCGTTGCGGTCGACGACGCGGCGCACGACCTCGCAGCCGGTCGAGCCTTGCGGGGCACAGGTCACCGGGGGCGGCTGCTGCCCGCGCGGGATGCCGCCGAAGTACTGCTCGACGAGTCGCCGCGCCGCCGCCGGCTGGAAGTCGCCGGCGATCACGAGCGTCGCGTTGTTCGGCGCATAGTAGAGATCGAAGAACGCCTGCACGTCGGCGACCGTCGCCGCGTTCAGGTCGTCCATCGAGCCGATGATCGAGTGCGAGTACGGATAGCAGGTCGTCGCGTCGAACATCGTCACGAGCGAATCGACCACGATGCCGAAGTAGGGCTGGTTGTCGAACCGCAGCCGGCGCTCCTCCTTCACCGCCTCCTGCTGGTTCTTGAGGTTCATCGAGTCGATGACGAGCGACCGCATGCGGTCGGCCTCGAGCCAGAGCGCGAGGTTGAGCCGGTTGCTCGGCACCTCGTTGAAGTAGTTCGTGCGGTCGGGCTGGGTGCTGCCGTTGAGCCGGCCGCCGGCGCGCTCGATGAGGTTGCCGTGGTCCCCCTTCGCGACGTGCTGCGAGCCTTGGAACATCATGTGCTCGAAGAGGTGCGCGAAGCCGGTGCGCCCCGGCCGTTCGTCGCGCGAGCCGACGTCGTACCAGACGTTCACCGTCACGACCTGCGACGAGTTGTCGGGCGCCATGTGTACCTTGAACCCGTTCGCGAGCGTGAAGGACTCGATGCGCACCGGCGGCGGGTCCTGCGCCTGGGCCGGCGCGGCGATCGTCGCGCCCACCGCCGCGACGAG
>CAYSAR010000375.1:0-2084 GCA_964428985.1 uncultured Gemmatimonadaceae bacterium
CCGACGGCGAGCGCCTCGACGCGTGGCGCGCGTTGCGCCGCGGCGAGAAGCGCATCGCGGTCGGCGCGCGCTCGGCCGTCTTCGCGCCGCTCACCGACCTCGGCGCGATCATCGTCGATGAGGAACATGAGGCGAGCTACAAGCAGGCCGAGACGCCGCGGTACCACGCCCGTGACGTCGCGATCATGCGCGCGCGCGAGGCCGGCGCGCTCTGCGTGCTCGGCAGCGCGACGCCGAGCCTCGAGAGCTGGGTCAACGCGCGCGAGGGGCGTTCGACGCTACTCTCGCTCCCCGAGCGCGTCGGCGGCGGCACGCTGCCACAGGTGCACGTCGTCGACCTGCGGCAGGAGCTCAAGGTCGCGAGCCCCGAGGAGCGCGCGCGACGTCTCGTGCTGAGCGCGCCACTCGAGAACGCGTTGCGCACGCGGCTCGCGACGGGCGAGCAGGCGATCCTCCTGCTCAATCGCCGGGGGTACGCCTCGTTCGTGCAGTGCGACGACGGCCATGTCGCGACCTGCCCGAACTGCTCGATCTCGCTGACCTACCATCGCACGCCGGAGCGGCTCGTCTGCCACTACTGCCTGTATCAGGAACGCGCTGACCGCGCCTGCACCGAGGAAGGGTGTGGCCTACCGATGCGCCGGCAGCGCGGGCTCGGCACGCAACAGGTCGAACAACTGCTGCACGAACGGCTCCCCGACGCGCGCGTCGCGCGCATGGACGTCGACACGACGAGCGGGAAGTGGGCGCACACCGCGATCCTCGATCGCGTCGCGAACCGCGAGGTCGACATCCTGCTCGGCACGCAGATGATCGCCAAGGGTCTCGACTTCCCGAACGTCACGCTCGTCGGCGTGATCGACGCCGACATTGGCATCAACCTCCCCGACTTCCGCGCGAGCGAGCGCGCGTTCCAACTCCTCGCGCAGGTCGCGGGGCGCGCCGGTCGCGGCGCGAAGGGCGGGGAAGTCATCATCCAGACGCGCGCGCCGAGCCACCACGCCGTGCGCTGTGCGACGACGCACGACTATCACGCGTTCGTCGCGGAAGAACTTCCCTCGCGCGAATCGCCGGCGTATCCGCCCGTCGTGCGCATCGCGAACGTCGTCGTGAGCGGGCTCGACCAGCAGGCCGTCGTGACCTGCGCGACCGAGGCGACCGATTGGCTCATCGCCGCGAATGCGCGCTTCGACCTCGCGATCACCGTGCTCGGCCCGGCGCCGAGCCCGCTCGAGCGTATCAAGAACCGCTGGCGCTGGCACACCGTGCTCAAGACCGACCAGCCGGCGAAACTGACGCGACTGCTGCGCGGGTTCCTCGGCGGCTTCGATGTGCCGGCGGCGCATGAGATGCGGGTGGTCGTCGATCGCGATCCGGTGTCGTTGCTGTGAGCTCTGCAACCGGCGAAATTCCCCTGATGACCGTCCCCGGCCCTACCCCCGCCGACACCCGTGCGCGCTTCCTCGCGTCCATCGCCGAGGTCGTACCGCAGGAGCGCCTCGCGGAGATCCATTTCTTCCCGCCGATCCGCCAGGGGCCGGTCGAGACCGGGGTCGCGGTCATCGGGGCCGAGCGCGCGGCGCCGGCGCCAGACGCCTCGCCTTATCTCGACGAACGCCACGTTGTCTTCATGGCCCGCTACCGCTGGACGCGCAAAGGCCCCGAGCGCGGCAAGTGGAGCGCCGAGGTCGTGGCCGAAGCCGACGCGCCGCTCGTGACCGTCGAGGCCGTCGCGAAGGGCGTGCGCGACCGCGCGAACGAGCCCGCCGATCCCGATCGCATGACCGGCGACGAAGCGCGCGCGATCCTCGCCGAGCTCGAAGCCCGCCGCGCCGCGGCCGCCGCGGCAGCGACTCCCGTCGGCAGGCCGTAGCCACGCCGTGGCCGACCACCCCGCCGTCGACCGCTTCGTCGCCTACCTGCGCGAGCACAACCTCCCCGTCACGGCGCAGCGCCTCGCGATCGCGCAGGTGATGCTGACCTCCGACCGCCATCTCTCGGCCGAGGAGGTCGCGCAGGAGGTCTCGGAGGCGGGGCGCAAGGTCGGCACGGCGACCGTCTACCGCGCGATCGATACGCTGCTC
>CAYSAR010000376.1:0-2060 GCA_964428985.1 uncultured Gemmatimonadaceae bacterium
TCGGTGTCGTTCGTCGCGACGTGGACGAGGAGCGGGCGCAGCAGGCTGTCGACGTGATAGTACGGCGATCGCTTCACGTACTCGTCGCGCCGCTCGAACGGCAGTCCGAGCACCGCCGCCTGCGTCGAGAAGCTGCGCTGGTACGACGGCCCCTTGTAGGAGAGACGGAAGATCAGGTTGGTGACCGGCACCATCGCGACGCCGGCGACGAAGCGCGTCCGCGCGCCTCGCATCATGAGGTGCGACGCGATGAACCCGCCATGGCTCCAGCCCATGATGCCGATGCGCGTCGAGTCGACTTCCGGTCGCGTGCGCAGATAGTCGAATGCCGTCTCGACGTCATCAAGCTCCTTGCCGCCGTAGTCGATCGCGCGATGGAAGTCCTCGCCGTACCCGGTGCTGCCGCGATACTCCGGCGCGACGATCACGTAGCCGCGCTGCACCGCCTCGATGATGAACGGCAGGTAGTTCTGGTCCCAGTTGCCGTGCACGCCACCGTGCACCCAGACCATGGCGGCATGGCGCCCCGGTCCGCGCGGCGTGAGTGGAGAGAAGACGTAAGCCGGGATGGAGAGACTGTCGGCCGAACTGCGGTAGTTGACCTTCTCATAGCGCATGACACCCGCGCTGCGCGCCGCGAAGATGCTGTCGGTGCGCGCCTTGTTGCGCATGTGCTGGTCGTAGTTCGCGACCGGATGGTCCTCGTGCCGGTCGCTCACGTACAGGCGGGAGGCGCGCTCCGGGTCCATCGGCACGGCCGGGCGCGGCCGGGCGGCGGGTAGGGCGCCCTGCGCGATGGCGGCGAGCGGCGTCGTCACAGCGAGGATCGCCGAGAGGAGGATGGCGCGAAGTCGCATGGCGGGACGGGTTACGGGGTGCGGACCTGCATCTCGGGGATGCACTCGACGTCAGTGCGCACGGAAGCTGCGATGAAGCAGTCCTCGTGCGCCCGATGGTGCAACGCCGCGTACTCCTCGACCGTTGGGGCGCGCGCGCCGGAGAACGTCATGCGCGGGCGCAGCGTGACGCGGGCCATCGCCTCACGACCGTCGGTGTCCTTCGCGAGGATGCCGACCGCGTCATCGGTGTACTCGTCCACGGTCCAGCCCGCCTTCGCGGCGTGGGAGAGTGCGAAGAGCATGTGGCAACTCGAGAGCGACGCGACGAAGGCCTCTTCGGGGTCGACCGCGCCGCGCGCCGAGTAGGGCTCGGGAACGATGAGCGGCGAGCTCGACGCCGGCACGTTGACCCCGCCGTCGAAGCGCCACTCATGCGCCCGGCTGTACTTGAGATCTGTGAACTTTGCGGTCCCCCGGACCCAACGGACCGTCGCATGGTAGGAATGGTCGGCGCTCATCGCCCCAAAGATGTGCATGGTGGGGCGGCTGGGCCATGACGGCGTTCGCTGCCATTGCCGCCACGCTCGCCGCTACCGTATTCTCTCAGCATCGGCGCGACCTGCGCCTCCCTTTCTCAGAGGAAGAACGATCATGCGCAGACTTCCGGCGGTCCTCATCGTCTTCGCAGCGGGCTGTTCCAGCGGTGGCGGCGGTGCCGCCCCGACCCCGACGCCGGCCGGCCGGCCGGCGACCGAGCGCATCGTGACCAGCTCGGGCCAACAGCTCCAGATCAACACGCTGAACATCGACGGGAACGTGGAGCTGCGGTCGACGGGAACGCCGGCTCAAGCCTTCGCGGTGCTGCCGCAGGTGTACGCGGAGCTCGGCATCCCGATCTCCGTGAACAACGCGCAGACGAAGACGGTCGGCAACACCGGCTGGAAGACACGCCGCTCGATCGGCAAGGTGCCGATGCAGCGCTATCTCGACTGCGGCAGCTCGGGCACGATCCAGAACGCCGAGACCTACCAGATCCTCATGTCGGTCGTGACGACGGTGCAGCCGAACGAGGGCGGCGGCTCGATCATCTCGACGGCGATCACGGCGACGGGGAAGAACCCGGTGACGTCGAGCTCGGCCGAGGTGCGGTGTGCGTCGAAGGGCGACCTCGAGCCGCCGGGCGACGGGCGCGAGCGAGTACTTGGGATCGGGCTTCCCCTT
>CAYSAR010000377.1:0-2054 GCA_964428985.1 uncultured Gemmatimonadaceae bacterium
CGGTTCCTGAAGCCCGACGCGAGCGAGCGGCACTATGTCGCCGTGGGACGGATCGTGACGGGGCTGCTCATGGTCGTCGCCGGGCTCGTGACGCTGTACATCGACACGGCGCGCACGGGGTTCACGCTGCTGCTGTCGATCGGCGCCGGAACGGGCTTGCTCTATCTGCTGCGTTGGTACTGGTCGCGCGTGAACGCGACGGCGGAGATCGTCGCGATGGTCGTGTCGTTCCTGACGGCGGTCGGGTTCGTCATCGCCGCGCGCAATGGCGCGTCGGTGCCGAGCCATGTGTCGCTGCTCGTGACCGTCGGCGTGACGTCGGTCGCGTGGATCGCGGCGGCGTTCCTCGGACCGCGCACCGATGAACGCGTGCTCGAGTCGTTCTACCGGCTCGTGCGGCCGGCGGGGCCGGGATGGACGCAGGTGCGCGCGGCGACGGGGCTCGGGCCCTCGCCCGACTCGCTGCCGCAGGCGCTCATCGGTTGGGTCTGCGGCATCCTCTTCGTCTACGCGGCGCTCTTCGGCGTCGGCAGCTTCCTCGCCGGCAACCTGGCGCTCGCGCTCACTTGGCTCGTCATCTTCGCGGCGAGCGGCTTCGGCGTGATGCGCGTGCTCGCCGGTTTCTGGCGTACGGCGTAGGGGACGATGGGCGCGCGCGCGTCAACGGCGGTGATCCTCGCGCGAGGGCTCGGCTCGCGCATGCGCGCCGACGACGGCGTGCTGCTCGCGCCGGCCCAGCGCATCGCCGCCGAGGCGGGGCAGAAGGGGTTGATGCCGCTGCACGAGGGGCGGCCGCTGCTCGATTACGTGCTGAGCGAGCTCGCCGATGGCGGAGTGCAGGATGTCGTCTTCGTCGTCGCGCCGGGCGAAGGGGTGATCCGCGCGCGGTATCTCACGGTCGCGCCGCCCAAGCGACTCGGGATCCGATTCGCCGAACAGCGCGAGCCGCGCGGCACCGCCGATGCGCTGCTCGCGGCGCGCCACGCGGTGCAGGCCTGCGCCGAGCCGCGCGGGGAGCGTGATTTCCTCATGCTCAATGCGGACAACCTGTACCCAGCCGAATCGGTGCGCGCGCTCGTCGAGCTCGATGGGCCGGGGTTGATCGCGTACCAGGCCGATGCGCTCGTCACGCAAGGGAACATCGACCGCGGGCGCGTGATGCAGTTCGCGTTGTTGGACATCAGCGAAGAGGATGTCCTCATCGAAGTCGTCGAGAAGCCTTGGCCGACGCACCCGCTCGTGACGGCGAAGGAGCAGTGGGTGTCGATGAACCTCTGGCGCTTCCCGCCGGAGATCTTCGACGATTGCGCGAACGTCGCGCCATCGGTGCGTGGCGAGCTCGAGCTGGCCGATGCGGTGCGGCTCGCGATCACGGTGCGTCACGAGCGGTTCCGCGCGGTGCGCCAGCGACTCGGCGTGCTCGATCTCTCGCGCCGGTCAGACGTCGCGTCGGTCGTCGCGCGGCTCGAAGGCCGCACACCGCAGCCTTGAGCGACATCCTCTCGCTTTTCGTCCCCGGACGCATCGAGCTCTTCGGCAAGCACGTCGACTACGGCGGCGGGCCATCGCTGACCTGTGCGATCGGCGAGGGGATCCACGCCGAGATCGAGCCGATCGCGCAACCGGTACTCGAGGTGACCGACACGACGACCGGGCGCAACGCGCGCGTGCCGCTCAAGCGCGAGGCGCGGCCGGGCGGTGCGCATGGCGGGACGTACGTGGCGGCAGTCGCGCGACGTCTCGCGCGCGACTTCGGACCGTTGCGCACGGGTGCGCGCGTGCGCACGACGAGCACGCTGCCGCGGTCGGCGGGGCTGTCGAGTTCGAGCGCGTTCATCACGCTGCTCACGATCGCGGTCGCGCACGTGAACGGGCTGCGCGACCGCGGGAGTTGGCGCTCGCACATCCGGTCGTCGCTGGAGTTCGCCGAGTATTGTGGCGCGGTGGAGATGGGCGGGCCGTTCGGCGCCGATGGGTTCTCGCGCGGCGAGCGGGGCGTCGGCACGCGGGGCGGCGCGCAGGACCATGTCGCGATCCTGTGCAATGAAGCGGGG
>CAYSAR010000378.1:0-2050 GCA_964428985.1 uncultured Gemmatimonadaceae bacterium
AGCCATGGGTGGTACCGCCGCGGCCAGGACTCGGCGGCGCTCCTCATGTACCAGCAGAGCCATCGCAACATCGTCGCCTGGAACTCGATGACGCACGGCGGCGACGGGCTCTTCCTTTGGGCCGGCCAGCACACGATGGATACCGGCGAAGGCGGCGCGAACGACAATCTCTTCTTCCATAACGATTTCTCGTTCGCGCCGACGAACGGCATGGAAGCGACGTTCAGTCGCAACCGGTTCATCGGCAACATCGTCGAGGGGAACGACCACGGGCTCTGGGGCGGCTATAGCTTCGAGAGCGAGGTGCTCGGGAACTGCTTCGCGCGGAACCGCATCGGGATCGCGATCGAGCACGGCCAGGGCAACACGATCCGCACGAACGTCTTCGATCGCGACACGACGGCGATCTACCTCTGGGCGAACCCGATCGAACCGTCGGATTGGGGCTACCCGAAGCACCGCGACACGCGCAGCCGCGACTACCGGATCAACGACAACGCGCTCGTCGGCAACACGACGCCCTGGCGCGTCACGCAGACCGAGAACCTCGATACGACGCGCAATCGCGTCGCCCCGGCGCGCGACCTCACGCAGGCGCCGGACTGTGACCCGCGCGCCCTGCTCGGTGCGCGCTACGACTCGCTCGCGCCGCGCGTCCCCGGCGTCCCGATGCGGCTCCCGGACGCGCGTTGGCCGCGTCGCGAGCGAACGGCGATCGTCGTCGACGAGTGGGGGCCGTTCGATTGGAAGTCGCCGAAGCTCTGGCCGGTCGACACGATGCGCGACGCGGCGCGGCTGCGCGTCATCGGCCCCGAGGGCACTTGGCGCCTCATATCACGCCGTGGCGTCGAGTCGGTCTCGGCGTCGACCGGCCATGTCGGCGACACGATCACCGTGATCCCGCTGCGCGGGAATGAGCACGATTGGGCGGTCGGACTCGAGTACGTCGGTGCGGCGACGACATCACCGCGCGGTGTCGTCTCGCGCGCGGGCGCTCGGGTGCCGTTCGGGTTCGAGCGCTTCGAACTCGCGCCGCAGTGGGAGGTGCGCTACGTCGCCTGGACCGACACGCTGCTCGATCCGCACCGTGCCGCCGGCAACCTCGACCGCATCCTCGCGCAGGCGCCCCTCCTCACGCGCCGCGAGGCCCGTCTCGACCACCAATGGTACCGTCCGCGCTTCGGACTCCCGCAAGAGCGCTGGGCACTCGATGCGCGTGCGACGGTCGTCGTCCCAGAGGGCGAGGAGCATACGCTGCGCACGATCAGTGACGACGCGGTGCGCGTGTGGGTCGACGGTCGGCTCGTGATCGACCGCACCGTGCCGGGGGGCTCCGAAGTGCACCACGCGCCCATCGCGCCGGGCAGGCACGATGTGCGCGTGGCGTTCTATCAGCTCACCGGCTGGACGGAACTACGCGTCGACCTCGTGCGCGGGCGCGATCGTTCGACCGGGTCGGCCGGCCCGCACTGACGTCGCGCGTAGCTAACGGTCCTCCATCTCGGCGATCGCGTCGAGCGCCGCGCGGCGCACGTCGGCGTTCGGGTCGTTCAACGCGCGCTTGATCGCCGGGAGCGCGTCACGCGCGCGCAACTCGCCGAGCGCCTCGATCGCCGTCACGCGCACCTCGGGATCCGGATCGCTGACGAATCGAAGGAAGCGCGGCGCGAGCGTCTCGTCGTCGTAGTCGGCGAGGGCGTCGAGCGCGGCGTGACGCAACGCGACATCGTCCGAGTCGAGCGCGCGCACGAGCACCGCCTTCGAGCTCGGCTGCCGCAGTTCGCCGAGCGCCTCGACGGCGACGACCCGCACGCGCCGATCGCCGTCGTTGCCGGCGAGCCGCTCCAGGTCGCCCGCCGCCGCGACCGCCTCGAGCTCTCCGAGCGCTTCCGCCGCGGTCATGCGCACGATCGGGGAGGCGTGGGTCAGCACGCGGCGGAGCGCGGGGATCGACGCCCGCTTGTCGAGCCGGCCGAGCGCCCAAGCGGCCATCGCGACGACGGCCTCCTCGCGCGCGCCGAGCATGCGCTCCATGCGACCGCGGAGTTGC
>CAYSAR010000379.1:0-2047 GCA_964428985.1 uncultured Gemmatimonadaceae bacterium
ACGAAGCTCGTGAACGGCTTCCGCGAGGTCGATGCGCTGCTGCTCGTCGTCGCCATCGCCGGGACCCCGGGACTCGACCGTCTCGTGCACGAGCTCGACGGCGTCGTCGCCGTCGACATCCCGCCAGTGCTGGCGCGCGCCTGGCCGTTGCTCGCCACGATCGACCGGCCTGAGCCCGAACTGCCGCCCATCACGCCGACGCGCCCGCTCGAGTTCGTGCCCGAGGCCGAGCTCGAGCGGAGGCAGGCGACGCAGCGCCGGCGGCGACGCGCGTTCGCCGGCATCGCCATCGCCGTTGGCGTCGTCGCGAGCGCGTTCGTGCTCCGGGACCGGTTCGCGCGCGCCGCAACGTCGGTCGAGGACCGAGCGTCGGCGGCGGCATCTGCGGCCGAGGGCGCGGCGTCGGCCTCGGTCGCCATCGACACCATCACGCTCGGCGCGATTGTCAACCCCGACGACAGCGCGAACGCCGCGATCTTCGCGGTCGAACTCGTAGCGGCGAACACCCTCGCCGGTGCAAATTCCCGTCTTGCGATCGCCGGCGAGTCACTGCCCGCCGCGACGGTCGCGCCGGTGTCGCTGGGTACCGATGGACGGCCGTGGTTCCGCGCCCTCACCGGGGCGTGGTCGGCGCGTGAGGAGGCCGAGGCGTTCCTCACCGCGCTGCGGCGCCGCGGGCTCGTGCGGGATGACGTGGGACGGGTGATCGGCGCGCCGGTGGCGCTGCTGCTCGCCGACGGGGTCCGCAGGTCCGACGTGCCGGCGATGCTGGCGCGCTGGGAAGCCCGCGGCGTCCCGGCTTATGCCTTGTTGCAAGACGACGGGAGCGCGCGCGTGTACGCGGGTGCGTTCGAGACCTCCGGCCAGGCCGCGCTGCTCGCGAAGTCGCTCCGCGACCTCGGCGTCGCGCCGGTGCTGGCCTTCCGAACCGGGAGATCGTTCTAAGTGCGGCTGACCAAGCTGGAACTGCATGGCTTCAAATCCTTCGCGGACCCGACCTACCTCGACTTCAACGAGGGCGTCACCGCGATCGTCGGCCCGAACGGCTGTGGCAAGTCGAACGTCTCCGATGCGGTGCGGTGGGTGTTGGGCGAGCAGCGCGCGCGGCTGCTGCGCGGCGCGAAGATGGAGGAGGTCATCTTCCAGGGTTCGTCGGCGCGGCGCGCCGTGAACGTCGCCGAGGTCTCGCTGCACTTCGAGAACGAGGATGGGCAGCTGCCGGTGCCGTTCAAGGAGGTCGTCATCACGCGACGCCTCTCGCGCTCGGGCGAAAGTGACTACTTCCTGAATCGCGCCCCCTGTCGCCTCCGCGACATCCACGACCTCGTGCGCGGCACCGGGCTCGGCGCCGACTCGGGCGTCGTCATCGAGAGCCGCATGATCGACGCGCTGCTCTCCGATCGCCCCGACGACCGCCGCGAGCTCTTCGAGGAAGCGGCCGGCGTCGGCCTCTACCGCGACCGCCGTCGCAGCACCGAGCGCCAGCTCGAGGCGACGAGCGCCGACCTGCTGCGCATCGACGACCTCACGGCGGAGGTGCAGACGCAGGTGCGTTCCCTGCTCCGCCAGCGCCGTCGCGCCGAGCGCCACACCGAGATCACCGCGCGCCGGTTCGCCGTGGAGCTCACGCTCGCCTCGCGCGAGATGGCTGCCTGGCAGCAGGAACTCGCCGACCTCGAGTCGCGCCTCGGCGGCATGCGCGACGCCTTGCCGGCGCGACAGCAGGCGGTGCGCGAAGCCGAGCTCGCGCGCGACGCCGCGCACGCGACGCGCGCCGCGGCCGAGACGGCGCGCCATGAGCGTGCCGCCGTCGCCGCGAGCGCGCGCCAGGCCGTGCTCGAGGTCCAGCAGGAGCTCGCCGTCGCCGAGGAGCGGCACCGCAACGCGCTCTCGCGGCGCGAGCGCGCGGCGCAGCAGCGCGCCGAGGGCGCCGCGTTCGGCGAGCGCGTGGCGAACGAGTTCGAGGCGGCGCAGCAGGAGGAGCAGCAGTGCTAGGCGGCCCTCGTCGACGCCGCCGCGCTGCTGACGGAGGGCGTGGAGGCCGAAG
>CAYSAR010000380.1:0-2030 GCA_964428985.1 uncultured Gemmatimonadaceae bacterium
CTCGTCACGCTGCGCAACGCGATCGGCCACCTCGACCTGCGCGAGGAGAACGCGCGGCTGCGCGAGACGGTCGAGCGCCATGGGGAGATCGTCGGGCGTTCGGCGGCGGTGCGCTCGCTCCTCCAACAGGTCGCGCGCGTCGCCGACACGCCGGCGCGCGTGCTCATCACCGGCGAGAACGGGACGGGCAAGGAACTTGTGGCGCGCGCGCTGCACTTGGGATCGTCGCGCGCGAAGAAGGCGTTCGTCGAGGTGAACTGCGCGGCCATTCCGGGGGAACTCATCGAGAGCGAACTCTTCGGCCACATGAAGGGGTCGTTCACCGGCGCGGTGCAGGACCGTGCGGGGAAGTTCGAGCAGGCCGACGGCGGCACGCTCTTCCTCGACGAGATCGGCGACATGTCGCCGGCGGCGCAGGCGAAGGTGCTGCGCGTGCTCCAGGACGGGGAGATCACGCGCATCGGCGGCCAGAAGAGCCGAAAGGTCGACGTCCGCGTCATCGCCGCGACGAACAAGACGCTCGAGGACGAGATCGCCGCCGGCCGCTTCCGCGAGGACCTCTACTACCGGCTCAACGTCGTCCCGATCGTCGTGCCGCCCTTGCGCGAGCGGCGCGAGGACATCCCGATGCTCGTGCAGCACTTCGTCGCCCGTCTCGCGGCCGATGGCGGCACCGCGCTCAAGGCGATCGATCCGGCGGCCCTCGATCAGCTCCAGGCGCATGAGTGGCCGGGTAACATCCGCGAGCTGCGCAACACGGTCGAACGCCTGCTGATCCTCTCGACGGGTCCGCGCATCACGGCGATGGACGTCGAGCGGTTGGTCGGCGCGCGCGCGGCGAGCGCACCCGATGCGTTCGCCGGCCTCGAGCGCCACACGACGTTCGAGGAGTTCAAGAACGCGGCCGAGCGCGCGTTCCTGCTCGCGAAGCTCCGGCAGTTCGACTGGAACGTCGCCGAGACGGCGCGCGCGCTCGACATGCCGCGCAGCAACCTCTACAAGAAGATCGAGCGCCACGGGCTGGCGCGGGAGCAGGGATGAGTGAGCGCGATTGGGATGCCGAGCTGAAACGGATCGACCGCGAGATGGAACGCGCGGGCGACAAGGCGATGCTGCCGGCGCCGGCGGCGGCCACGCCGCCCGCCCAGCCGGCGGTCGCGGCGCAGCAGCAGCGATCGACGACGACGTTCGGCGTCTTCGCGCGGCTCTCGCTCGCCGTGGCGCTCGGCGTCGGCATCATCTTCTGGCCGTACTCGGCGCGATGCGGATTCGGCCTCGCGGCGTATCTCGGGGCCGTGACGGTGCTCATCGTCGGCGGCGGGTGGTCGGCAATCTGGACCTGGCGTCACCGCGCCGCGAAGGCGCACGTGCTCTCGCTGCTGCTCGTGACGTGGGGGCTCATCCTCGCCGGCGCCGAAATCCTCCCGCGAGTGGGCTATGCGATCCCCACCGAGGCGCACCCGGCGGTGTGGGGATGCAGGTAAAGGCAGATGGGAGATGTGAGACGTGAGTGGGGCGGCCAGTCGGCCGCCCCTTCTCGTGTCGCGCGCCGGCAGTCTCCGGCGCGCCCCTCCCGCCTCGCCGCTCGCATCTATCTTTCAAGAATGACCAAGACCTTCCAGAACTTCATCGCCGGCCAATGGACCGAACCGACCACCGGCGCGTACTTCGATGACGTCAATCCGGCCGACACCTCCGACATCATCGGTCGTTTCCCGCGCTCGGGCTCCGAGGATGTCCGACGCGCGGTCGAGTCGGCGCGGCGCGGGTTCGAGAAGTGGCGCAGGATGCCGGCGCCGGCGCGCGGTGACATCCTCCGCCGCACGGGCGAGCTGCTCGTCGCGCGCAAGGAAGAACTCGCGCACCTCATGACGCGCGAGATGGGGAAGCCGCTCGCCGAGACGCGCGGTGACGTGCAGGAGGGCATCGACACCGCGTTCTACGCCGCGACCGAGGGCCGTCGTCTCTTCGGGCACACGGTGCCGAGCGAGCTGCGCGACAAGTGGGCGATGAGCTTCCGTCGCCCGATC
>CAYSAR010000381.1:0-2021 GCA_964428985.1 uncultured Gemmatimonadaceae bacterium
GCGCGGCTCGATCGGCTTGGGCGTGGGTTTCTTGGCCATGGGTGCTCCGACGTCGTCTCAGTCGATTCCGCGGCGTCGCTTGGCGGAAAAATAGGGTTGCACCGCCAGCCAGAGTAGCGGCGGCAGACCGGCGCTGAGCGCGATCGCCAGCACCGGGTGCGCCACTCCGGCGTGGCCGATCGCGGCGAACACGAAGCCCAGCGGCGCCGAGCCGCAGGCAAGCGCTGCGAAAAAGCGCACGCGCGGCATGCGCGCCAGCCGGCACGCCAGACGACGCCGGCGCGCGACCCAGTCCCGTCGGTCGGCGGTCGCACCGGCGAGGTGCCCGGCGAGGCGCGACTGATGACGCGCGAGGTCGCCGCGTCCGCGAACGCGACCGCGCGCACGCAGCCGGTGACGCCGACGCAGTTCGCCGACGCGCTCGCCGAGTTCTCCCGGAACGCGATTGCGGTGCTCGACACGCCGCGCCCGGTCATCGTGCGCGACCCGTACGAGAGCACGCCGGAGTTCGAGGCCCGCCGCGACGCGGCGATCGCGGCGCACGAGAAGCGCGAGGCGGACTTCTTCCGCGACAACACGCGGACCTACGTCGTGACGATGCCGGTGCGCGACGTGCGCTACGATCCCGACCGCGAGGTCGTGGAGTTCGGCGTCGATCCCATCGCGTTGCCGACGCGCGGCGGCTCGAACGAGCTCTCGCTCGCGTGCTACACGCGTCCGGTCTTCTGGTGCACCGCCGCCGACGGCATGACGTACGACGCGGGGGACCTCTGGCGGGTTCCGCGCGGCGTCGCCCGCCAGCACGACGTGCTGCGCACGCCGATGACGTTGGTCGTGCGCTATACCGTCGGGCGCATCGAGGGCGAGCGCGGCCTCGCGATCTCGCTCGTCGACATGGACCTGCAGGCGCGGGGCCAGTCGGTGCAGCGCTGGCCGACGTCGCGCTGAGGGCGCGACGTGACTGATCCCGCGGTCGCCCACCGCCTAGTCACGCTCGACGAACTCCGCGCGGCCGCCGACGTCATCCGCGGCGTCGCCGTGCGCACGCCACTGCTCGCCTCGGGGGCCCTCTCCGAACGCGCCGGCACGCCGACGTACGTCAAACCCGAGATGCTCCAGCGCGGCGGCGCCTTCAAGTTCCGCGGCGCGTACAACTACCTCGCGCAGCTCTCCCCCGAGGCCCGCGCGAAGGGCGTCATCACCGCGAGCTCGGGGAACCACGGCCAGGCCGTCGCGCTCGCCGCACGGCTCTTCGGGGTCAAGGCGACGATCGTGATGCCGACGACGGTGCCGCGCGCGAAGCGCGATGGCGCCGTCCGGCTCGGCGCGCGCTGCCTCTACGAAGGCATCACGACCGCCGAGCGCCTCGCGAAGGCCGAGGAGGTCCGCGAGGCCGAGGGACTCACGATGGTGCCGCCCTTCGACGACCTCACGATCATCGCCGGCCAAGGGACGCTCGGCCTCGAGATCTGCGAGGACCTGCCCGACCTCGGCACCGTGCTCGTGCCGATCGGCGGCGGCGGCTTGAGCTCCGGCGTCGCGACGGCGGTGAAGCTCCTCGCGCCGAAGGCGCGCGTCATCGGCGTCGAGCCCGAGGGATCGCCGAAGTACTCGCGCGCGCGGGAGGCGGGGGAGCCGGTCACGATCCCGGCGAACGCGGCCGGACTCGCCGATGGCCTGTTGGCGACGCGCATCGGCGCGCGCAACTTCGCGCACCTCCAGCGCTACCTCGACGACGTCGTCACGGTGCCCGACGAACTGCTCGCCGACGCGATGCGGCTCATCCTCGACCGGCTCAAGCTCGTCACCGAGCCGAGCGGCGCGATCACCGTCGCCGCGCTCGTGACCGGCATCGCGCGCGGCGTCGGCCCGACCGTCTGCGTGCTGAGCGGCGGCAACGTGGAGTATGACGGGCTCGAGGCGCTGCTCGGCGGCGGCCCGCGTCCCGGGCTCACGGCGGCCTGACGATGGGGATGCTGCTGTCGATCCCGATGGTCATCGCCGGCGTCGCTATGATGGTG
>CAYSAR010000382.1:0-2000 GCA_964428985.1 uncultured Gemmatimonadaceae bacterium
CCGAAGGCATCTTCGTCGAGCCGATCATCGAAGCCGGCGAAATCATCGAGCCGCTCCGCGACCGCATCATTGGCCGCGTCGCCCAGGAAGATGAGATCGACTTCGAAGGCCGCATTATCGTGCGCGCCAACGAAGAGATCACCGAAGAGGTGGTCCGTCGCATCGACGAGGAGGCACGCCGACGGGTCGGCGGACTCGCGCTCCTTGTCGGTTCGCTCGCGGCGTTGTCGTGCGCGGGCGTGCCGCCGCCGCAGCGCGACGCGGTCGAGGCGTTCGCGGCGGGGAAGGCCGCGTACGCGGGCGCCGACTATGCGAAGGCGCGCGATGCGTTCCTGCGGGCGGCGAATGCCGCTCCGCGCGACCCGGCCGCGTGGGCGAACCTCGGCGACGCGGCGTGGCAGGCGTCCGATACCGCCGCGGCGGTGCTCGGTTGGCAACGGTCACTGCGCCTCGATCCGCTCAACGGCGACCTGCGTCGACGACTCTCGCGCGTCCGCGCGCCACAGTTGCGCGGCAGCGCGCGCGTCTGGCCGCTCCCGGTGCTGCCGCTCGCGATCGCCGCGTTCGCGCTCTGGGTCGGCGGGTGGTCGTGGGCCGCGACGCGACGGTGGCGCCACCACGGCGCACGACGTGCGGGCCTCCTGATCGCGCCCGCGCTCGCGCTCGCGGCGCTCGCCGCCGTCGGCGAGTGGCAATCGCGCGCCCGCGACCTCGTCATCGTGAGCACGGCGACGTCGTTGCGCGCGCTGCCGGCGCTCGGTGCCGAGCCCGGGGCCGTGCCGCTCGTCGGCGAGGTGATCCGCGTCCGCGAGCGTCGCGGCGTCTGGTTGCGCGTCGAACTGGAGGCTGGGCGCGCCGGCTGGTATGCTGCCGAGCACACGTATCCCCTCGCGCGCCGATGACGACCACCGCCACCGCCCGCATCGCGATCCTCCCGAGCGACGTCGCCGACCGCATCGCGGCCGGCGAGGTCGTCGAACGGCCGGCATCGGTCGTGAAGGAACTGGTCGAGAACGCGCTCGACGCCGGCGCGCACGAGGTCGACATCGAGGTGCGCGAGGGCGGCCGCGCGTTGATCCGAGTGAGCGATGACGGCCACGGCATGTCGCGCGCCGACGCCGCGCTCGCGATCGCGCGCCATGCGACGAGCAAGATCCGCGATGCCGAGGACCTCGTCGGCGTCGCGAGCTTCGGCTTCCGCGGCGAGGCACTGCCCGCGATCGGATCGGTGTCGCACCTCGTCATCGAGACCGCGACCGACGACGGCGCGGGGGTGCGGGTCGAGGTCTCGGGCGGCGAGCTGCGCGACGTGCGCGAGGCGGCACGGCGGCGGGGCACGTCGGTGAGCGTCGCGTCGCTCTTCTACAATACGCCGGCCCGACAGAAATTCCTGCGCGGCGCACGCTCCGAGTGGCGCGCCGTGGCCGATGCGCTCACGACGCTCGCGCTCTCGCGGCGCGACGTCCGCTTCAGCGTGTCGCACGACGGGAAGGAGCAGATGCGCCTCCCCGTCGCCCCCGACCTGCGCACGCGCGTCGGCGCGCTCTGGGGGGCGGAGGTCGCGGCGCGGCTCGTCGGTGTCGATGACGTGCAGGGGCCGATCCGCGTCTCCGGCCTCGTCGAACGGCCGAGCGACGTCGGTACGGCGGGGCGTCGGACGTTCCTCACGGTGAACGGTCGCGCGGTGCGCGACATCGGCATCGTGCGCGCCGCCGAGGCCGCGTATCGCTCGACGATCGCGTCCGGCCTTCGTCCATCGGTGCTGCTGGAGGTCGAGCTCCCAGGCGGCGACGTCGACGTGAACGTGCACCCGGCGAAGGCCGAGGTCCGCTTCCGCGACCGCTGGACCGTCGAGCGCGCCGTCGAGCGCGCCGTCCGCCGTGCGCTCGGCACCGAGGAGTCGGGAGCGGCGGTCGGTTATGTGCGACACTTCCTGCCGACCGAGCCCGCACAGATCGGGCGCGCGCTGGGCGTCGAGGCGTTGATCGAGCGTCCGGTCG
>CAYSAR010000383.1:0-1997 GCA_964428985.1 uncultured Gemmatimonadaceae bacterium
CGCTGATCTACGAGGCGTATCTCGAGATGCTCGAAGGGCCGGTCTGGCGCGCGTTCGCGCACGACGGCGCGCGTCCGCAGCGACCGCTCTGGGCCTCGACCACGTCGACCGATGCCGATACCTCGCCGCTGCGCTACGTCGAGGCGCTCATCGCGCCGGCGACCGCCTGCGCGATGACGCCCGAGGTGCTGCTCGCCTATCGCAACGAGGGGCGCCCCGACCTGCGCCTCGACGCCGACGCGATCGCGCAGGCGCACGCGGTCGCGAACTCGCTCGCGGAGCTCGGCATCTCGATCGACCGCGTCGCCGCGCGCGTCGGGCAGGACGCCGTCGACGGGTTCACCGAGAGCTGGGAGAACCTGCTCACGGTGTGCGAGCGGAAGTGCAATGTGTTGGCTACTCGAGCGTAACCGTAGTCAGTCCAGTATCCGCCGCAGCACTTCCGCGGCGCGCGAGACCGCGGCGTCGTCCGCATCCAGGTGGAGCACGCACCGCACCCGCGTCGCGTGCCACGGCGTCACCAACACCCCCTCCGCCTTCGCGCGCTCGAGCACGACGGTCGACGTCAGGCCGCCCGTGAGATCGATCATGACGATGTTCGTATCCGGCTTCACGACCGACGCATGGCGGGCGCCATCGAGGGCGTCCGCGAGCTTCCGCGCGCGCGCGTGATCCTCGTGTAGTCGCGGCAGGTGGGTGTCGAGCCCATGGAGGCAGGCCGCCGCGAGCACGCCCGACTGCCGCATCCCGCCGCCGAAGCGCTTGCGGACCTCCCACGAGCGCTCCATGACCGCGGCGTCGCCGACGAGGCACGCCCCGACGGGCGCGCCGAGTCCCTTCGAGAAGGAGACCATCACCGTGTCGGCGCAGGCGGCGAAGTCGGCGAGTGACGTTCCCGTCGCGACGTGCGCGTTCCAGAGCCGCGCACCGTCGAGGTGCAGCGGGAGCCCGGCGTCACGCGCGGTGTCACGGATCGCGCGCAGGTCGGCGAGCGGCGTCACCATGCCACCGGCGCCGTTGTGCGTGTTCTCGCCGCAGACGAGCGAGGCACGCGGCGCGTGCGGCGACGCCGGACGGAACGCCGCGCGCAGCGCGTCGGCATCGAGCACCGGACCGCCACGCACCAGACGCACCTGAAGGCCGGCGAGCGCCGCCGTGCCGGCGATCTCCCAGTTCACGATGTGGGAGTCGTCGTGGCAGAAGACCTCGGTGCCCGGCTGGCCGAGCAGCCAGAGCGCCGCCTGGTTCGCCATCGTGCCGGTCGGGAAGAAGAGCGCGCGGTCCTTGCCGAGGATCGACGCGACGCGCGCCTCCAGCCGCTTCACCGTCGGGTCGCCGTCGAGCACATCATCGCCGACCTCGGCCTCCGCCATCGCGCGCCGCATCGCGGGCGTGGGCTTGGTGACGGTGTCGGAGCGGAGGTCGATCATGCTCAAGAGGTGAGATGGGAGAGGGGAGAGGTGAGACAAAGCTGGCGTGAGCGTCGATTCCCGTCGAGGGTTGACCTCTCACCTCTCCCATCTCACCTCTCCCATCTCACCTCTCACCTCTCCCATCTCGAAGTGCCAACGCCTTCTCCGACGCGTGCGCCACCTCCGCGCCCAGCAGGAAGATCACGGCCGCGTAGTACGTCCAGAACACGACGATGATCAGCGCGGCGAGCGTGCCTGAGTAGAGCGAGTCGAGATCCATGTGCGGCGCGGCGAGCATGAACGCGAAGCGTGCGGCTTCGAAGAGGGTCGCCGCCACGATCCCGCCGATGAGGGCGATCTTCCAAGGCGTGCGGTGCTTCGGCAGCCAGCGATAGAGCGAGAAGAAGATCATCCCGACGACGAAGACGGAGATCGCGCGCGCGAGCGTGTACTCGACGCCCGAGACGACCTCCTGCAGCATCCCCATCTCGGTGAGCATGCTGCCGAGTCGTCCCGAGCCGACGGCAAGGAAGGCATTGAGCGTGACCCAGATCGCGACGAGCACGGCCGCCGAGGCCGCGAGGA
>CAYSAR010000384.1:0-1996 GCA_964428985.1 uncultured Gemmatimonadaceae bacterium
GCCTCGCCTTGCTCCGACGCCCGCAGCGCCTCGAGGAGCCTCAACCCCGTGTTCGTCTCGATGTCCGTCGCGGCGGCGAGCAGCAGGCGCATCTCGTTCGGCACGTCCGACCGCTCGACCGATGACCGCATGCCGACGCTCTCGTCGAGCAGGTCGCGCAACTGCACGCGCAGCTCGGCCGCCGGTACGCGCGGGTCGATCTCGTCGTCGACCGTCGACACGCGTGCCGCGACCGCGCGACGGTGGTCGCGCATCGCGTTGAGCGTGCGCGCGATCGCGTCGTGGTCGGAGAGCAGCGCCGTCGTGCGCCCGCGCAGCTCGGTCGCCGTCGGGCGCAGCACGCGCAGCACCTCGAACGCGAAGCCACCCACGTACGCCGTCGCGACGAGCAACAGTGCGACGAGGATCACGCGCAGCGGCACCGCCGGCCGGCGCGACGTTTCCCCGCTCGGTCGCCGTGGCGCGTCGTGCATCACTTGGCGCCCACGACCCGCACCTCGCCGTCGGCGACCTGCGTCATGAGCAGCTCGCGCCGGATCGCCGGCGTGAACGCGACGGGACCGGCGATGCCGTCGTAGGCCGGTCGGTCGATGCCGAGCGAGCGCAGGTAGTCGCGGACGCGCTCGCGATCGGTGCCGGCCTCGCGGATCGCCTGCGCCGCGAGCATGACGCCGTCGTAGAAGACCGCGTCGCCATGGCGTGGCGCGCGCCCCGTCGCGGCGCGGAACCGGTCGACGAAGTCGGCGGGCGTCGCCCCCGCCGCCGGATGCCAGAACGCGACGAAGTAGTTCCCCTCGGCCCCACCTCGCGAGCGCGTGATGAAGTCGCCGTCGACGTAGGCGCCATCGCCCGTCACGACCTGCACGCGCGGCCATCGCTCACGCAGCGCCGCGAGCGCGCACGCGCACTCGATGCCCCGGAGCGCCGTGATGACGACGTCGGGCGTCCCCTGTGTCGCGATCTCGTTCACGACGCGGCGATACGTCGCGCGCTCGCCGTCGTTGTTGCAGTGCGCGTTCGACCGCATCGGGATCCGAGCGAGCAGTTCGATGCGGCGCGCCGCGAGCGTCGCTTCCGTCCCCGCCGCGAGCCCGACGCCGTACTCATCGGGCACGTAAAGGATCGCGGCGCGCCGCGCCTTGAGCGCCGTGTCGGCGAACGCGCCGATGAACTCCCCTTGCAGCGAGTCGCTCGGCGCCATGAGGAACGCCCATTCGCCGACGCCCGCGAGCAGGCGACTCGTCGCCGTCGGCACGAGGTGCGCGAGCCCGGCGCGCCGATAGACCGGCGCCACTTGCAGTGCCTCGCGACTCCCTCCCGGCCCGACCGCGACGATGACGCTCTCATCGCCGGCGAAATGTGCCGCGCGGTTCACCTCCGCCGCGAGCAGCGATTGCGCCGTACCGAGGAAGTCGATCCCGCGGCCATCGACGATCCGGATCGTCGGCGCACCCGGGGACGCGACCCGATCCACCTCGGCCTGGAGGAACTCGAGGAACCCCGCCTCGCCCCAGTTGTACGTGAGCGCGATCGCGGGGGACGACGGCCGATCCGCGCACGCCGCCAACAGCGCCGCGCACACGATCGGCGCCAACAGGGGCAAGGACGGCCGGTGGGGGGCCATACGTCTGAAAACTCGCTCGCGGGCCTGAGGTGGGCAACGCGATTCCGCAGTTCGTGACTCTGGTTCCCCGTGAACTGCGTCACCACAGAGGACACAGAGGGCAGAGAGAACTGCCAACGGCAACGGCTCTTGACGCCGAGGCGCCGAGGACTACAACCAACTTGAAGGGGACTTCCGCGCGAGATCCGCTCGCGGAAGCCCCCTTCAAAGCGTTTGCGGTCCTCGGCGCCCCCGGCGCCTCGGCGTTGAAAGGCAGTTGCAGTTCCCTGCGCCCCCTGTGGTGAATGCAGTTCCCGCTACTGAACCACCGGCCTCGGCAACAACTTCGCCGCCCAAAGGCCCGAGTTGAAGTCCTTGAACAACACCCTCCCC
>CAYSAR010000385.1:0-1966 GCA_964428985.1 uncultured Gemmatimonadaceae bacterium
GAACACCGGTGCTGGCTCGATCTCGTTGAGGATCTCGTGATACATCGCCGGGAACGCACGCGCGGTGACGACCGCGGCCGGCGCGCGCCGCACGAACTCCGCGCTCCCTTCGGGCGAGACGAGGCGATCGTCTCCCGCCCAGAGCACCAGCGTCGGCACCGTCCAGGCATGCGCGCGGCCGAGCACGTGCGCGCCGTTCGCGAGCAGCGACTTCACGAGCTTCCCGCTCACGCGATCGTGGACGAGCGGGTCCTCGCGATAGGCCCGCACGACCGCGGGGTCGTGCGAGATCGTCGACGGGTCGAAGCCGTTCGCGACCGGGAGGTCTGGGGCGAACGCGAGCGCCAGGACGAGCTGCACGCGTTGCCAGGCCGAGAGCCGTCCGGTCAGCGCCGCCGACGAGAGGACGAGTCCGTCCACGGGCCGCACCGCATCGGCGACGAACCGCGCGGCGAGGTTGCCGCCCATGCTGTGTCCGAGCAGGACGAACGGCGTCCCGTCGGCGGGGCGGACGGTATCGACGACGGTCGCGAGGTCGGTCACGAGGTCGTCCGCCCGGCGGAGCACGCCGCGCTTGCCGTCGGATCGTCCGTGTCCGCGGTGATCGTACGAGACCGACGCCCAACCCCACGCGCGCAACGCCGCCGCGACGTGCGCGTAGCGGCCGGCGTGCTCACCGAGCCCGTGCACGAGGAGCACGGTGCCACGCACCGATGCCTCAGGTGCGGGCCAGGCGATGAGCGCGAGCCGCGTGCCGTCGCGCGTGGTGACGTCGAACGTGTGCGAGGCCATGGAGCGCGCGTTATCCTCGTAGCATGCGACCGAACGATAGCGCCGAGGCCGCGCCGGTGCTCGTCTACGACGGCGAGTGCGGCTTCTGCTCGCGTTCGGTGCAGGCGTTGCTGCGCCGCGATCCGGGAGGGTCGCTGCGGTTCGCGTCGCGTGGCGGCGAGGCCGGTCGCGCCGTCCGCGAGCGGCATGCCGAGTTCCGGGAGGTCGAGGCCCTGCTCTGGGTGGAGCGCGCGTCAGGGGGCGAGCGCGTCTACGCCGGCGCGGACGCGACGATCCGCGCGCTGCGGTATCTCGGCGGATCCTATTCCATGCTCGGACGGCTCATCGACCTCGTCCCGCGCCCCCTTCGCGATCTCGGTTATCGCATCGTCGCGCGCGTCCGTCGGCGCCTCTTCGCACCGGTCGATCCCTCGTGCACCGTGCCGAGCGGTCCGGAGCGTCTGCGGTTCCTGCCGTAAGCGCTAGTGACAGTGGCACATTCCTGCCCTTGCGCAGGAACACGCTGCGGTGGATGTTCGAGGCCCCACCCACGTCTCCCAGAATCGGGAGGACCCATGCCTCGCCTTGCCCGGCTGTCCGCCATCCTTGTCGTCCTCGTGCTCACCGCGGCCTCGGTCGCCGACGCGCAGCGCCTCGGGCCCGCTGAGAAGAAGCGTCCGAAGCTCGCCGCCGGCGCGGATACCAACGACGCCGCGGCCTACCTCCAGCACGGCGAGCGCAACCTGGAGTTCGCGCCGGCCGAGGCGGCGAACGCCTTCTATTGGGCGGCGCGCATCGACCCTTCCTCGGCGGATGCGCTCTACGGCCGGTCGGTCGCGCTGTCGATGCGTCGCGCGACGACGCTCAGGAACTACCTGCACGCGCAGAACTACCGTCAGCGCTTCGCGAAGGAGATGCTGGTCATCGACTCGCTGCGGTATCGCGCGCTGCGGCTTGACCCGCTCTTCCGTCCGAAGTTCTACACGATCGCCGAGCGTGCCTTCCTGCGGTATCAGAACCGTGAGTACGCGGCGCTCGATCCGCAGGACTTCGAGCAGGCGGTACGCATGTACCTGAATGACATGCCGTCGTACATCCGCGGACGCATCATGTTCGCGAACGGCCGGCTCGACCAAGCGTTGATCGAATATGAGGACGCGATCAACCTATACAAGGACATCCCGACGTTCCGCAT
>CAYSAR010000386.1:0-1951 GCA_964428985.1 uncultured Gemmatimonadaceae bacterium
AGTCATCGAGACGAAGATGTGGTCGCGCGGCCGCGGGCATCATGGCTCGCGCCTCGCGTTCGATCGCGAGGGTTTCCTCTTCATCACGCTCGGCGACCGGCAGGTGCCCCCCTCGGGCGACCTCGCGGCACATCCGGCGCAGGACTTGAAGACGCATCACGGCAAGCTGCTCCGCCTGCACGACGATGGGCGCGTCCCGAGCGACAATCCCTTCGTCGGCGACGAGACCGCGCTCCCCGAGATCTGGACCTACGGCCATCGCAGCATGCAGGGGCTCGTCTTCCATCCCGAGACGGGCGACCTCTGGGAGAGCGAGCACGGCCCGCAGGGCGGCGACGAGGTCAACGTCATCGAGAAGGGAAAGAACTACGGCTGGCCGGTCATCGGCTATGGCGTGAACTACCGGTCGGGCGCCGCGATTCACGCCGGCACGCATCGCGAGGGGATGGAGCAGCCCGTCCACTTCTGGGTGCCGAGCATCGGAACGTCAGGGCTGACGTTCTACACGGGCGATCGCTTCCCCGCGTGGAAGGGAAATCTCTTCGCCGGCGGGATGGTCGGGCAGCGACTGCAGCGGCTCACCATCGACGGCCGCCGGGTGGTGGCACAGGAGACGCTCGTGCAGGGCATCGGACGGATCCGCGATGTCCGGCAGGGGCCGGATGGGTTGATCTACCTCGCGCTGGATAATCGAGGGGAAGGGACGCGATCGATCGTCCGGCTTGAGCCGGTGGGACGCTGAGGAGGGCGGTGCTGGAAGAGAGATAAGAGAAAAGCACGGCGACACGAGTCGCGGGGAATGGTGCAGGGTCCGGCGTGCGAGGAACTGCGTTCTTGCCTCACACCGGGTACCCTGCACCACGCCCCGCGACTCGCGTCGCAGTGGTGCAGGGTCCAGGCGTGCGAGGAACGACGTCTTTGCTTCGCACCGGGTACCCTGCACCACTCCCCGCGACTCGCGTCGCAGTGCTACTTCCCTCCCCTCTCCTCTAGCATCACGGGCGACAGGACGAACCCAAGGACGACCCCATCCGCGATCCCCCCCGGGATGCGCCGTGTCCCGCCGCGTATCGCGCGGTCTCGCTCAGCGCCGCTCCCCCGTGTCGAGCATGACGCCCATCGCGAGCGCGAGGCGGCGGTCGATCATGCGCCGCGCGTCGCGCGTCATGTCGAGCACGTAGCGGTCGAGGAGCGTGAACTTGCGGTTGAACTCGCCGACGAGGACGTCCGTCTCGCCCTTCGTGATGATGTACTGCGCGCGCAGCAGGCCGAAGAAGGGGCCGAGGAGGCGGCGCAGCAGCGAGAGGATGATCGAATCCTCCTTCGCCATGAGGATCGTCGACCCCGACGGCGACGCGCAGACCCACCGCTTGCGGAAGAGGTTGAAGAGGAAGTTCTTGCGCAGGTGCGCGAGGACCTTCCCATGCTCGTCGCGCACGGTGAAGGTGTGCACGATGACCTGCCACTTGCTGTCCTGGAGGACCTCGAGCACGCGCTCGCGCATCGACGAATCCCGATAGAACGTCACGTGCCGCTTCGGCGTGAGCGCGATGCCGATCACGAGAAACGCGGCGAAGGCGCAGACGAGCGCGACGAGCGAAAGCACGGCGCCGAGCGTGGGAGCGACCGCCGCGTTCGGCAGCAGGATGTCGATGACGAGCGCGAACGCGACGAACGTGATCCCGCCGCCGGCGAGCGCGACGATCGCCGCGATCAACCCGCGGAAGACGTGGCGCGGCCGTTGGATGAAGAGCAGCGAGTTGCCGTGCTCGTCGGCGACGTCGTACTTCTCCTGGATCGCGATCGCCTTCTGCTTGAGCAGGAACTTCTCGCGCGCCCAGGTCTGGTCGCCGTCGGCCGCCGCGGCGGCGAGCGCGGCGGCGGTCGCGGCGGCGGCGGCGGTGTTGGCGCTGTCGCAGTCGGGGCAGCGGATCTGCCGACCGGCGTCCTC
>CAYSAR010000387.1:0-1951 GCA_964428985.1 uncultured Gemmatimonadaceae bacterium
ACGGGGACGGAGACTGGGTGGGTGCCACAGTCGCTGATGCGTGAGATGGGAGTACGGGGGAAGACACGAGATTCGGGGAGTGAGTCGAGATTCGAGAGGCGAGGAGAAGCAGAAGCCGCGGCCGAACGGCCGCGGCCCTCACATCTCCCATCTCCCATCGGCAGTTCGAACGCCCTCGGCCTCCTCACCGAGATCTTCGACCGCCGCCTCGCCGTCGAGTGCTGGGACCATGCGCTCCCCGCCGACCGCGTGATGGCGCGCGAGCTCATCGCGCTCGCGAAGGCGCAGGGGCTCCCGTGGATCGTCGCGAACGACGTGCATTACGCGACGCCGAAGGGACGCGTCGCGCACGACGTGCTGAACGCGCTGCGCCATGGCGCGACGCTCGATGAGATGGGGACGCGGCTGCGGCCGAACGGCGAGTGGTACCTCAAGGGCGCCGCGCAACTCGCGAAGCGGTGGCAAGGGCATGAGGAAGGGCTCGCCGCGACGCTCGCCGTCGCCGAGCGCTGCGCGTTCCGGCTCGAATCGCTGCAGCCACGGCTGCCGCGCTTCCCGCTGCCGCCGGGCGTGAGTGAGGACGAGTACCTCGCGCGACTCGTCGAGCAGGGCGCCGAGGAGCGATGGGGATGGCGTCGCACCGCACGGCACGACAAGCAGGTCGCGCACGAGCTCGCGCTCATCGCGAAGCTCGGGCTCTCGGGCTACTTCCTCATCGTGTGGGACATCGTGCGCTTCGCGCGGCGCGAGGGGATCCTCTGCCAGGGGCGCGGCTCGGCGGCGAACAGCGCGGTCTGCTACTGCCTCGGCATCACGGCGGTCGACCCGATCAAGCTCGAGCTGCTGTTCGAGCGATTCCTGAGCGAGGAGCGCGCCGAGGCGCCGGACATCGACATCGACTTCGCCCACCGCGAGCGCGAGCGCGTGCTCCAGTACGTGTACGCGCGCTATGGGCGCGAACACGCGGCGATGGTGTGCGAGCATATCACGTGGCGCGGACGGAGCGCGGTGCGCGACGCGGCGCGCGTGCTCGGCTTCTCGCCGGAGCAGGCGGGCGCGCTCGCGGCGTTCAGCGACCGCTTCAGCGCGAAGGCGACGGCGGAGGCGCTGCGCGCGAGCGGAGGCGAGGCGGAGGGGCCGGCGTTGCCCGACCCGTTCGCGATCGAGCGCACCGATGTGGCGGGGCCGGCGAACTATTCCAAGCAGGCTTTGAGAGAGGGAGTGGGGATACGGGGAACCGATTCACCACAGGGGGCGCAGGGGACTGCGCTACCGCAGAGTGCACAGGGAACTGCGGTACCACAGAGGGCACAGAGGGCACAGAACAGCGTGGAGCACGAGCAGGAAGCTGCCCTGCCCTTCGCGCGGCGTCCGCATGAGGTGACGTCGAGCGCGCTCGTCGATGCGCTCGCGAGCGACCTCGTGATCGGCACGCATGCGACGAACCTGATCAAGGCGGCGAAGGAGAAGCAGCGGCAGGTGGTGGTCGAGCGGCAACAGTACACCACCGAGGCACCGAGGGCACCGAGGGCACCGAGGGTCGTGGGGAGAATCGGCGCCGTCGGGCTCGCGAGACGGCCGCAGGACCGCGTAGCGGTCCGAGAGCGTCGACCGGGGGACATCCCCGGTCGAGCCGACCCTGCACCGAAAGCCGATCCAGCCGACCGTGCACCCAAGCGTACCCGCACCGATCGCACGACCAGCGCCGAACTCGAGCAAGACCCAGCCGACTCCCTGCTCAAGCGCGCGAACCTCGACCCGAAGGATCCGCGCGTGCGCAAGCTCGCCGACATCGTCGAGGGCCTCGACGCCGCGCCGCGGCATCGCGGCATTCACGTCGGCGGCTTCGTGCTCACCGAGGAGCCGCTGCGCACCGTCGTGCCGATCGAGCCCGCGAGCATGGAGGACCGCACCGTCATCCAGTGGGAGAAGGACGACCTCGACCCCGTCG
>CAYSAR010000388.1:0-1947 GCA_964428985.1 uncultured Gemmatimonadaceae bacterium
CGACGCGCCGCGATCACGGCGCAGGAGCGCCCGCGCCTCTCCGCCTTCGCGCGCACGGGCTACGGTCGCCCCGGCTTGAATCCTCTCGCGACCGACTTCGATACCTACTGGCTCGCCGGCGTGCAGGTCGAATGGTCGCCGCTCGACTGGGGGGCGCGCGGGCGCGACGCCGAGGAACTCGACCTGCAGGCGGAGATCCTCATGACCGAGGAAGCGGCGTTCGTCGAGGCGATCGGGCGCGCGGTCCGTCGTGACGCGGCCGCGGTGCGGCGCCTCGAGGCCGCGCTCGTCGCCGATGACAGCATCGTCGCGCTCCAGACCGCGATCGACGCCGAGGCGCGGCTGCGATTCACCGAAGGCGTCATCACATCCGCTGAATACATCGACCGGCAGTCGGACCTCCTTGCCGCCGAGCTCGCGCGCGTGACGCATCGCGTGCAGCTCGCCGAGGCGCGGGCGCGACTGCTCACCACCCTTGGGCGGGAGATCCGCTGATATGTCACGCCGGATGCTTGCGACTCTAATGGGCGCGATCGCGCTGCTCACGCTCGGCGCCTGTGGCGACGGCGACGAACCGGACGCCTACGGCAACTTCGAGGCGGTGGAGGTCGTCGTCTCGGCGCAGACCGCCGGCCCCGTGCAGCGCTTCACGCCGGTCGAAGGCGCGACGATCGCGCGCGGCGACACGATCGCGGTGATCGACACGACGCAGCTCGCGCTCGAGCGTGCTCGGGCGCTCGCGCAACGCGGCGCCGTGGATGCGCGGCGGTCCGAGGCGTCGGCGCAGCTCGCGGCGATCGAGTCACAGCACGAGATCGCGAAGCGCGCGCTCGAGCGCACAAGACGCCTCCGTGACGGGAACGCCGCGACACAGCAACAACTCGACCAGGCCGAGCGCGACTTCCGTGTGCTCGACGCGCAGCTCGTCGCCGCGCGGTCGGCGCGCGCCGGGACAGGGCAGGAGTTCGTCGCGAGCGGTGCGCAGCTCGCGCTGCTCGAGGACCGCCTCGCGCGCAGCATCGTGACGAGCCCGCAGGCGGGCACGGTGCTCGCGACGTACGTGCGCGAAGGAGAGGTCGTCGCCGTGGGGCAGCCGCTCCTCCGGCTCGCCTCGCTCGACACGCTCGAGCTGCGCGCCTGGGTGGATGGCTCGCAGCTCGCGGAGGTGACGCTCGGCCAGCCGGTCACCGTGCGCGTCACGGTCGGTGACGGCTCGTTGCGCGAGTTCTCGGGGACGATCGCCTGGATCTCGGCGAAGGCCGAGTTCACGCCGACGCCGGTGCAGACGCGGGAAGAGCGGTCGGAACTCGTGTACGCGATGAAGGTGCGCGTGCCGAACCCCGACGGGACGCTCAAGATCGGGATGCCGGCCGATGTGACGTTCGGGGCCAGGGTATCCGAGTCGCCGTGAGCATGAGCGGCGCCGTGACAGAGTATGCGGTCGAGGTGCGCGGCGTGCGCAAGGCGTTCGCGGCGACGCGCGCGCTCGACGACGTGACGTTCGACGTCGCGGCGGGGAGCATCTTCGGGTTGATCGGGCCTGACGGGGCGGGGAAGACGACGCTCTTCCGCGTGCTGACGACGCTGCTGCTCGCCGATGCCGGCGCGGCGCGCGTGCTCGGACTCGACGTCTTGCCCGACCGATGGGCGGTCCGTCGGCGCGTCGGCTACATGCCGGGCCGCTTCTCGCTCTACGCCGATCTCAGCGTGTGGGAGAACCTGCGCTTCTTCGCGTCGGTGTTCGGCACGACGCCGGAGGAGGGTCGCGCAACGATCGCGCCGATCTATTCGCAGATCGAGCCGTTCCGCGACCGCCGGGCCGGCGCGCTCTCCGGCGGCATGAAACAGAAGCTCGCGCTGAGCTGCGCGCTCGTGCATCGCCCCGAGATCCTGTTGCTCGACGAGCCGACGACCGGCGTCGACGCCGTCTCCCGGCGCGAGTTCTGG
>CAYSAR010000389.1:0-1931 GCA_964428985.1 uncultured Gemmatimonadaceae bacterium
CCGTGGGTCGCGCCGCGGCGATGCAGGTACTCGAGCGCGTTCGCGGCTTGCGTCGCGATGTGGCGGACGCGTCGCTCGTCGAAGCGCGTGCCTTGCGCGAGGACGTCGGCGACGGGCGTCGCGCGGATGTTCGCGCGCGTGAACCAGAAAAGACTGTCGGTCGCGCCGTAGCGCAGGACCGGGACGAGATGCGGGTGGTCGAAGGTGGCCTGCGCGGCGAGGGCGGCGCGGAAAAGTGCGTCGGCGTCGACCCGCAGCTCGGCGCGCGCGATGACCTTGAGCATGACGTCCGCGCCGCCGTTGCGCTCGTGCGTGGCGAAGACGGCCGTACCATCGCCCACGCCGACGGGATCGACGAGGTCGAACTCGTGAGCGAGCTCGAGCCGCGCCAGGTCGGCGAGGCGCCCGTCGCGATCAATGGCGCGCGGATTCACGGAATGCCCCATGCGAGACCCCTGCGGGAACGACGAGCGGGAGGCTTCGCGCGGCACCCGACGTCGCGTCCCCTGGATCACTGGAGGATAGCGACAGGGCGGGCTCCGTGGGGAGGATCTCGAACACGTTGCTGACGGCGGCGGCGAGGCCGTCGGCGGAGGCGGCGAGGGTGTAGCCCAGGCCTGCGAGGTTGAGGGAGAGGTCGGTGAACGTCGCGATGCCGGCGACGGCCTGCTGGGTGGAGGTGCCGAGGAGGTCCCCCAGCGGGGAGTCGGGCCCGCGGCTGAGCGTGATGGTGCCGGTGAAGGTGAGGTCGGTGTTGCCGAACGCATCGACGGCGCGCACGGTGATCGTCGGGATCAGCTGTTCGACAATCGTGTTGACGGGCTGGATGACGAACTCGAGCGCGGTCGCGGCGCCGGCCGTGACCGTGAGCGTCGGCGGGTCCGTGAGGGCAACGCCGCCCGCCACGACCGAGATCGTCTTCTGCTCGGCCGCGGTCGACGAGATCGTTGCGGTGGCGACGCCGCTCGCGTCGGACACCAAGCCGGTCGCCGGGGTCAGCGTGTTCCCCGAGCCCGTCGCGGAGATCACGACGCTCGAATCGGGGACGACGTTCCCGAACTGATCGCGAAGCGTGACGGTGATCGTGCTCGTGCTCGTCCCGCTGCTCGCGACGATCGGCGCGGGTTCGACGACGACGGTCGACGCCGTCGCGGATACCGCCGCCGGCGTCACGGTCAGCTCGGCCTCCGCGCTCAGGTTCACCTCGTTCGCGGTCGCCGTGATCGACGCTTGCAGTGCGACGGTCGAGGAGACCGTCGCGGTCGTCTGGCCGTTCTCGTCGGTAAGTGCGGGCGTCGAGAGCGCGACTTCTTCGCGGTTGCTCGCGAGCGTCACCGTTGCGTCCGGGATGGGATTGCCACTGAGATCCAGCACGGTCACGGTCACCGTCGCCGGCTCGCCCGCGGCGATGCTCGCCTGCGAGAGCTGGACCGTCGAGTTCGTCGGGCTGACGCCCGCCAAGCCGACGGTCAAGTCGGCACTCGCGATCGGCACGCCGCCGACGCTCGCGGTGATCGTGCGGGTGCCAGGCGTCGTCGCCGTGATCGAACCCGTCGCGACGCCAGAGGCGTTCGTCGAATCCGTCGGCGACGCGATGTTGAGTCCGGTCGCATCGGTCGCGCCGAGCACGACGGTCACGCCGGGGACGACGTTGCCGAACGCATCGTGCGCGGTGACGGTCGCGAGGGACGCTTGCGCACCGTCGCTCACAATCGTCGCCGGCTCGAGCACGAGCGTCGACGTCGTCGCGCTCGGCGCGCCGGGCGCGACCGTCACGACGCGCACGCTATCGAGCAACACACCGTTCACGGTCGCGCGCACCGTGAGCGCGCCGACCCCGTTCGACGCGACCGTCCCGGACGTGACGCCGTTGCCGTCGGTCAGTCCCGGCTGCTCGAGTATCGGCGTGCCACCCTCGGCCGAGAGCACGA
>CAYSAR010000390.1:0-1926 GCA_964428985.1 uncultured Gemmatimonadaceae bacterium
GTCGAGCGTGACGAGCGGCGGCTCGCCGAGATGCACGGCGAAATGGCGGATGTCGTCGCCACGCAGTTCATCGGGTGCGAGCTCGATGGCACCCGGGATCCATCCGCGCGCCGTCGGCTGAAGGCGCGCGAGGATCGTCGCGCCGGGGAGCACGCTGCCACGCGCCGCCGTGCGGCCGTCCAGCAGCACACGCCATGTAGTCGAGTCCTTCCCGACGACCGTCGCGCGCACGGCGCCGCCCGGATTCCAGTGCACCGGCTCGGTCGCGGCCGTCGCGACCGCACGGTTCGCTGGCGGATCCCCGACCGTCCGATGGAGCGTCGCCGGCACGCCATCGAGCGCGTTACGCGCGACGCCGCTCCACGTGGTCGCCTGACCATCGGTGAGCACGACGACGCGGCCGGCGGGCAATCCGCTCGCGCGCACGAACGCCGCCGCGCGACGCAGCGCCGCATCGGCATCGCCGGCGCCGTCGATCGCGCGCAGGCGGGCGAGCCCGTCCCGCAGCACGTCGGCGGAACCGCCGATCACGGCGCCGTCGAGCGTGACGATCGAGACCTGGTCTGAGGGTCCGCTCGCCTCGACGACGCGCCGCGCCGCCTCGGTGAGCGACGCGAGCGCCGGTCCGTCGCCGGTCGCGGCCGTCGTCGAGCGCGAGTTGTCGAGCACGATCGCGACCGCCGTCGGGGCGTGGCCGATGCCGGGCAACGGGCCGATCGGACGGGCCGCCGCCATCGCGATCGCGACGACGATGCCGATCCGCAGCAGCATCAAGAGCAGGTTCCGCAGCCGCACCTCGCGCGCATGCTCCTTCTGTGCGCGCAGCAGGTAGCGCACGGCCGGGAAGTCGAACCTCGTCCCGGTGCGACGCCGCAGGAGGTGCAGCACGAGGGGCACGCCGGCGGCGGCGAGCAGCGCGAGCGCCCAAGGCGCCAGGAAACTCATCGCGTGGCCTCGCTCACGGCAGGCGCTGCCGCGCCGCGAACGCGCGGCGCATCGGAAGACCGAACGGCTCGGCGGTGTTCACCACCTCGTAGAACGCTCCGGCGGCGGCGAAGCGCGCGCGCCATTCGGCGATCGCCTCCCGCACCGTCTCGCGATACGCCTCGCGCACGTCGGCCGGCGTCGCGGCGAGCCCCTCGCCGCCCTCGGGATCGACGAACATCGCCTCGCCGACGGCGACGTCGAACGACGCCTCCGCCGGATCGACGATGTGGAGGATCGTGACGTCGTGCCCCTGCGCACGCAGCGCGTGCACGGTGTCGTCGACCTCCTCGGGATCGAGCAACAGGTCACTGACGAGGATGACCATGCCGCGCCGCGTGATGAGCTTCCCCGCCTGGCGCAGCGCGCCAGCGGCATCGGAGCCCTTGCCGGAACCGGGATCGGCGAGCGCGCCGAGGATGCGCTTCCATTGGACGGAGCGCGAGCGCGGCGGGATGACCGAGCGGAGTTCGTCGTCGAAGCGCACGAGGCCAACGGCGTCGCGCTGGCGGATCAGCAAGAGGGTGAGCGCGGCGACGAGCCGCTCGGCGTAGGCGAGCTTCGTGAGCAGCGCCGGCGCCGAGCGCCAATCCATCGACTTGCTGACGTCGAGCACGACCGTCGCGCGGAGGTTCGTCTCCTCCTCGTACTGCTTGATGAGCCACTTGTCGGCGCGCGCGGCGACCTTCCAGTCCATGAACCGCAGGTCGTCGCCGGGCTGGTAGGGGCGATGCTCGGCGAACTCGACCGAGAAGCCCTTCTTCGGCGAGCGGTGCAGGCCGGCGAGGAGCCCGTCCACGATCCAACGCGAGATGACCTCGAGGCGTCCGAGCGCCGCGAGGGTGGCGGGGTCCATCAGGTCGGGGCGAAGTCGATCTTGGGGAAAGGCGGGTGTTGCCATCGGCGCTTGAAGGTATTGGAGCGCCAGGCGCGGTCCTAGGG
>CAYSAR010000391.1:0-1899 GCA_964428985.1 uncultured Gemmatimonadaceae bacterium
CCGCAGCTTTGCACTACCTGGGACGGGATTTGTATGGCGCCGGCCAGCACGACGCAGCCCAATCGGCCTTCGACCGTCTCGCCGAACACTATCCCGGCAGCGACGACACGGCGCGCGCCCTTTGGTGGTACGGCGAAAAACTGGCGTCTTCGGGTTCGGAAATGGCGGCCGTGGCCGTCTACCAACAGCTCGCGCGGGCCTGTCCCGAACATCGGCTCGCCGACGTCGCGTGGATCGATGGGTCGATCCCGACCGAGGGCGGCGGACGCATGGTGCTCGACATCGCGAACGCGTCGGACGACCTCGACGTGCTCGAGTACGCGATCTCGGCGATGGACGTGCGGGCGCATCGCTCGCGGCTGCGCGGGCGCATGACGTGGGGCATCGGCGGGCCGGTCACCGTGCTCAGCGACGTCGACATCGAGGCGACGCCGCTCGACTTCGCCCTGCTCGAGCGGTTCTATCAGCGGCCGCTGCCGTATCCGTTCGACGGTACGTTCACGGGGCGGGTGCGTGCGCGCGGGGGTCCCCTCGATCGGTTCGTCGTGGACGAGGTCCGCACGACGTATCGCGACCGCAACGTCGACGGCGCCGTGTCGCGCGCGAGCGGGAGCGGCGAGCTCGATGTGCTGCGGCCCTCGCTCGCGACGTTCCGCGGCTTCGACCTGACGCTCGACCGGCTCGACCTGCGCACGCTTCAGGCGCTCGATCCCGAGTTCCCGCGGCTCAACGGCACGGTCGCCGGGACGGCACGGCTCGACTCGGTGTGGCTCGATGTGCGCGTGAGCGACGCCGACATCACGCACCGCGACGACGCGTCGATCGTCGCTGCCGACACGTCCGGAAGTGACGCGTCGACCGGCACGACATCGGATCACTCGCGGCTCCGCGGTCGCGGCCGGCTCACCGTGCTCGAGGACCGGCTCGCCTACGAGCTCGACGCCGCCGCGCTCCCGATCTCCTTCACGACGCTCGCGCGCAGTTATGGCGAGGTCCCGCTGCGCGGCGACTTCAGCGGCCCGCTGCGCGTGCGCGGCACGCTCGATTCGCTCTTCGTCGTCGCCGACCTCGTCGGGGACGCGGGCCGCGTCGAGACCGACGTGCGCATCGATGGCGTGCGGCCCGGCTACCGCGTCACCGGGCGCGCGGCGGCGACGGCGCTCGACCCGCGTCGCGCGCTCGACCATGCCCGCGCGCCGGTCGGGGACCTGAATGCGCGGCTCGCGCTCGATGTCGCGTTCGACTCGCTCGCCGACTTGCGCGGCGAGGCGACGCTCGCGATCGACCGCTCGCTGCTCGATGGCGCGCGCATCTTCGCCGGCAGCGCGCGCGCGACGTTCGGCGATGGCTTCGCGCTCGTCGACACGCTGCACCTCGAGAGCTCGGCCCTCGCGCTCTCCGGCGCGGGAGCGATGGGCCTGCGCGCCGGCCGGGACGACACGCTGCGCGTGAGCGCCGTCGCCGATTCGCTCGGCGGGCTGCGCCGCTGGCTCGCGCGCGACCAGGCCGACACGCTCGCCGGGTCGCTGCGTCTCGACGCGACGCTGAACGGGTGGGTGCGCGACTACGCGCTGGGGGGCGACCTGCGCGGCGAGGGGCTGCTCTGGCGCGGCAACACCGTCGCCTCGCTCGGTGCGACGGCCGAGCTCGACAACCTGCCGACCGCGCCGGTCGGCTTGCTCGCGCTCGTCGCCGACACGCTGCGCACGCCGACGATCGGCTTCACGCAGGCGGTCGGGCGCGCGACGCTCGATGGCAGCGGCGGCGCCGAGCTCACGGCGGCGGGGACCGGCGCGCGCGGCACGCTCACGAGCGCGTCGGCGCGCGTCGCGCTCGACGGCGACACGCTGCGGATGCGCATGGACTCGCTCAAGGTGAACACCGCCGCGAGCCAGTGGC
>CAYSAR010000392.1:0-1897 GCA_964428985.1 uncultured Gemmatimonadaceae bacterium
CGCACCCGCGCGATCCCGAGACGTACCGTCCGGAGGTCCCGGTGCGCGAGTTGCCGGCGATCAAGGGCGAGGAGATCGCCGTCATCACGCAGGCCCCGGCAGTGCCCGCGCCGATCACGCGCAAGCACGCGACGAAGGTCATCGTCGAGCTCGAGACGATCGAGACGGTGAAGCGCCTCGCCGATGGCATCGACTACACGTTCTGGACGTTCGGCGGCGACGTGCCGGGGAACTTCATCCGCGTGCGCGAAGGCGACCTCGTCGAGTTCAAGCTCAAGAACTCGCCGACGAGCGGCGTGCCGCACAACATCGACCTGCACGCGGTCTCGGGCCCGGGCGGCGGCGCGGCGGTGACGCTCACGCTCCCCGGCGGTAGCTCGGAGTTCTCGTTCCGCGCGCTGAACCCTGGCCTCTACGTCTACCACTGCGCCGTCTCGCCCGTCCCGATGCACATCGCGAACGGCATGTACGGCCTGATCCTCGTCGAGCCGAAGGAAGGCCTCCCGAAGGTCGACCGTGAGCTTTACATCATGCAGTCGGAGTTCTACGCGAAGGCCGGCGCGAAGGGCCAGCCGCACACGCTCGACTTCGAGAAGGGCGTCGCCGAGCAGCCGACGCACGTCGTCTTCAACGGCGCGGTCGGCGCGATGGTCGGTGACAACGCCCCGGTGATCAACGTCGGCGAGAGCGTCCGTCTCTTCGTCGGCAACGGTGGCCCGAACCTCTCGAGCTCGTTCCACGTGATCGGCGAGGTGTTCGACCATGTGTACGCCGAGGGCGGCAGCATGGTCACGCAGACGAACGTGCAGACGACGATGATCCCGGCCGGCGGCTCGGCGATCCTCGAGTTCCGCGCCGAGGTGCCGGGCACGCTGGTGCTCGTCGACCACGCGATCTTCCGCGCGTTCAACAAGGGCGCGCTGGGGATGATCAAGGTCGCTGGCGAGAAGAACCCCGAGGTCTTCAAGCAGATCAAGGGCCTCGGCATGAGCGAGCACTGAACGACTGGACCACGGAGAACGACGCCATGATCCGCTCGCTCACTCGCTCCAGCATCCTCGCCCTCGTCGCGGCGCTCGTCGCCGCGCCGGGGGCAGGGGCGCAGGGAGCGATGGCGACGATCACCGGCGGCGAGTTCCGCGCCCTGTACGGTGCGCGGGATGCGGCGCCGGTGCGCGTCGCGACCTTCCGGCTCGATCGCGATCCCGTCACGCGCGGCGACTATCTCATGTTCGTGCGCGAGCATCCGCAGTGGCGGAGGAGCGAGGTGCGCGGCGTGCATGCGAACCGTGCGAGCTACCTGAAGGACTGGCCGACGGATCTCGATGCCGGCGACGCGGCGACGCTGCGCTATCCCGTGACGTGGGTGAGCTGGCCGGCGGCGCGCGCGTACTGCGCCGCGCAGGGCAAGCGCCTGCCGTCGGTGAACGAATGGGAGTACGCCGCGGCGGCGAGCGCGACCGCGCGCGACGCCTCACGCGATGCGCGCTTCGTGCAGGATCTCACCGCGCTCTACGCCATGCGCGGAAGGCCGATCGGCCCGATCGACGCGCTCACCCCGAACGCCTGGGGCGTGCGCGGCCTGCACGAGATGACCTGGGAATGGGTCGAGGACTTCAACAGCGTGCTCGTGTCCGACGATTCACGCGGCGTCGGCGCACGCGAGTTCGACCAGGTCTGCGCGACGGCGGCGATCGGCGCGACCGACCCGACGAACTACGCGGCCTTCCTGCGTTTCGCCGTGCGCGCAGGACTCGAGGGCCGCGATGCGATGGGCACGCTCGGCTTCCGCTGCGCGGCCTGAGGAGACGACGATGAGCTTGAAGACATACGACCGACTGACGTTCTCGTTGCTGGGCCTGCTCGTGCTCGCGCTGGGCGCGATCGCGTTCGGGAC
>CAYSAR010000393.1:0-1877 GCA_964428985.1 uncultured Gemmatimonadaceae bacterium
CACCGCTGCCGGTGTTGAACACCACGACCTCGGCCTCGGGCGACAGTCGGCCCGAAACGACCAGCTGCCGCGTCGCCTCGAGTGCGGCGCCACCCTCCGGTGCCGCGTCGATCCCGGCGCGCGAACCGAGCGCGAACGTACCGCGTCGGATCGCCTCCTCGCTCACCGCCTCGGCGTCGCCGCCGCTCTCGCGAAGCGTGCGTAGCGTGAGTCGGTCGCCGAGCGGTCCGGGCACACGAAGGCCGCTCGCGTGCGTCGTCGGGTGCTCCCACGGCGTCGCCTTCTCGGCGCCCTCGCGGAAGGCGCGCACGAGCGGCGCGCACCCCTCCGCCTGCGCGATGATCATGCGCGGGCGCTTCGTGCCCGCGGGGAGCCAGCCCCACTCGAGCATCTCGTTGATCGCCTTCCAGATGCCGATCGTCCCCTCACCGCCACCGGTCGGGTAGACGATGGCATCGGGGAGGCGCCAATCGAGCTGCTCGGCGACCTCGTAGCCCATCGTCTTCATCCCCTCGACGCGGTACGGCTCGCGCACGGTCGCGACATTGAAGAAGCCGCTCTCCTTCGCGAACGCCATCGTCGCCTTCCCTGCGTCGCCGATGTGGCCGGGTACGAGGCTGAGCTCCGCACCGAACGCGCGGATCGACCCGAGGATCGGCGGGGGCGTCGTCTCGGGGGCGAAGATGCGGCTCGGCATCCCGGCGGCCGCCGCGTACGCCGCGAGCGCGATGCCCGCATTGCCTGCCGTCGGCACGCAGACGCCCGGCAGACCGAGCGCCTTCGCCCGCGTGATGGCCATCATGAGGCCGCGCGCCTTGAAGCTCGCCGTCGGGTTGACGCCTTCGTCCTTCACCCAGAGCCGCCGGACGCCGATCTCCCTCGCGAGCGTCGGCACATCAACGAGCGGCGTCGTGCCTTCGCCGAGGGAGACGCGCGTGTCGCCTGGCATCATCGGGAGGGCGGCGGCGTACCGCCAGAGACTCCATTCCGCCGTGATCGAGGACTTCGGCACGGCGGCGGCGAGCTTCACCATGAGCGGCGAACTGCAATCCGGACAGAGTGAGGCGAGCGTCGCGCCATTCGACTGCGTGTAGGTGCACTGCGAGCAGTGGAGGGACCAGGTCACGGCGTCGGGTCGGTTGACGGTTGATCGGTGAGGGAGGGGTCGGTCGGGCCCGCGTCGCCCGGGGTTGCGCCGTCGGGCATCGCGACGGCCGGCGTCTCCGCTTCGGGCAGTCCGACGCCGAGCGCCTTGAGGATGGCACGCGCACGGGCCTCGCTGAAGCCCTCGACCGCGGCGATCTGCTCGACGGTCGCCTCGCGCACGCCTTGCAGCGAACCGAACGCGGTGAGCAGGGCGCGACGCTTCACCGGCCCGATGCCGGGGATGCGCAGCAACTCGCTCGTCACCGTGCGCATCGTGCGCCGCTTGCGGTTGTAGCCGACGGCGGTGCGGTGCGCCTCATCGCGCGCCTGTTGGAGCAGCCGCAGTGCCGGCGAGCGGCGCGAGAGCCGCAGCGGCTCGGACCGACCGCGCACGAACACTTCCTCCTCGCGCTTCGCGAGGCTCACGAGCGGGAGTGATTGCAACCCGAGTTCGCGGAGCGCCTCGTCGGCGGCGCTGAGCTGGCCCTTGCCGCCGTCCACGACCACCAGGTCAGGCAGCTGCTTCCGCTCCTCGAGGCGGCGGCGGAAGTAGCGGAAGACGACCTCGCGCATCGACTGGAAGTCGTCGGGCCCCTGCGCCTCGTCGACCGTCTTCACGCGCATCGTGCGATACTCGGAGCGCCGCGGCCGGCCGTTCTCGAACCAGACGATCGAGCCGACGCTATCCTTCCCCTGCGCCGTGGAGTTGTCGAAGCAGACGATCGAGCGCG
>CAYSAR010000394.1:0-1844 GCA_964428985.1 uncultured Gemmatimonadaceae bacterium
GCCGAGGCCCATCCCCTGGATCAGCGTCCAGCGTAGCGCATCGGCGCCGTAGCGCTCGACGACATCCAGCGGGTCGATGCCGTTGCCGAGCGACTTCGACATCTTGCGGTGCTGCATGTCGCGCACGGTGCCGTGCAGGTAGACCGTGTGGAACGGAGCGCGCCCCATGAACGCGTAGCCGCCCATGATCATGCGCGCGACCCAGAAGAACAGGATCTCCGGCGCGGTGACGAGCATGTCGCTCGGGAAGAACGCCTTGAGGTCGCGCGCGTCCTCGTCGGGCCAGCCGAGCGTGCTTATCGGCCAGAGCCACGAGGAGAACCACGTGTCGAAGACGTCGGGATCCTGTTCGAGGCGCGCGTCGCCGCAGGTCGAGCAGGCGGTCGGGTCCTCGCGATACGCGTTGGCGTGGCCGTTGCCGCAGGTCCAGACCGGGACGCGGTGCCCCCACCAGAGCTGCCGCGAAATGTTCCAGTCGCGGATGCCCTCGAGCCAGTTGACGTAGACCTTCTCCCACTTCTCGGGGAGCAGGCGGATGGTGCCGTCGCGCACGGCGGCGAGGGCCGGCTCGGCGAGCGGCGCCATGCGCACGAACCACTGGTCGGAGAGGCGCGGCTCGACGACGGTGTCGCAGCGATAGCACTTTCGGACGCTGTGGGCGTGCGCTTCGACCTTCACGAGGACACCGGCGGTCTCGAGCATCGCGGCGACGCGCCGGCGCGCCTCGAAGCGGTCGAGCCCGGCGAGCGTCGCCGGCACGCGACCCGTCGCGTCGGCGACCTCGCCGATGCGACCCTCGGCGTCGATGACCACCGGCATCGCGAGCCCGTGCCGCTTGCCGACCTCGAAGTCGTTCGCGTCGTGGGCCGGCGTGATCTTGAGCGCGCCAGTGCCGAAGTCCTGCTCGACGTAGGCATCGGCGATGATCGGCGCGCGCAGCCCGGTGAGCGGGAGCGCGACCTCCATGCCGACGAGCGCGGCGTAGCGCTCGTCCTCGGGATGGACGGCGACGGCGACGTCGGCGAGGATCGTCTCGGGGCGCGTCGTCGCGATCGTGATTCCGCGAGAGGGATCGTCGGCGAGCGCGTAGCGGACGTGATAAAGCTTGCCCTCGCTGTCGTGGAACTCCGCCTCCTCGTCCGAGAGCGACGTGAGGCAGCGCGGGCACCAGTGGATGACGCGATGGCCACGATACACGAGCCCGCGCTCGTGCAGCCGCACGAACGCTTCGCGCACCGCATGCGAGAGCTCGGGCGAGAACGTGTACGCCGTGCGTGACCAATCGGCGCTCGCGCCGATCGACCGCAGCTGGTGCAGGATCTCGCCGCCGGTCTCCTCCACGAACGCCTTCGTGCGTTCGACGAACGCTTCGCGCCCGAGGTCGAAGCGCGTCTTGCCTTCCTTCGCGAGCAGCTTCTCGACGACGTTCTGCGTCGCGATGCCGGCGTGGTCGGTGCCAGGGAGCCAGAGCGTCTCATCGCCGGCCATGCGGCGCCAACGCACGAGTACGTCCTGCACGGTGTCATTGAGCCCGTGCCCGACGTGAAGCACCGCGGTGACGTTCGGCGGTGGGATCAGGATCGTGAACGGGTCGCGATCGCCGCCCTCGCGCGTCGTGCGCGCCGGGTCGGCATGGAAGAGGCGGGCGCGTTCCCAGGCCTCGCCGAGCGTGCGCTCGGCGGTCGCGAAGTCGAAGTGGGTCGGGATGTCCTGCGCGGCGTTGGGCGTCGATGCGCCCGGCGTCTCGGTCATCACGGAAAGTTAGCGGTGCCGGCCCCGGCCGCGTCACCGCCGGCGCGGGGGTCAGCGCCGATCGCGCACCGCCAGCTTCTGCCTGACCGACG
>CAYSAR010000395.1:0-1822 GCA_964428985.1 uncultured Gemmatimonadaceae bacterium
CCCCATGCCCAGAGTCAAATCCAACGTGGTGCGCCTCAAGCGCAAGAAGCAGGTGATGAAGGCCGCGAAGGGCGCCTTCGGCGGCCGCAGCAAGCTGTGGAAGGCCGCGAAGGAGACCGTCGAGCGCGGCTGGGTGTACGCCTATCGCGATCGCAAGGCGAAGAAGCGCGACTTCCGGAAGCTCTGGATCATGCGCATCAACGCCGCCGCGCGCCTCAACGGCATGTCGTACAGCGTGTTCATCAACGGCCTCCAGACGGCCGGCATCGAGGTCGATCGCAAGATCCTCGCCGACATCGCCGTGCACGACGCCGCCGCGTTCTCCGCCCTCGCCGAGAAGGCACAGCAGGCGCTCGCCAAGAAGGCGTAAGGCGTGAGGTGGAAGGTGTGAGGGGGCGGCGCGATCGGCGCCGCCCTTTCTCGTCCCCCCGACTCCCGCTTCGCATTACGTTTCGGGTCCGCATGACACTGCAAGACTTCCTCTCCGCACTCGACGCCCTCGCCGCCGAGGCGCCGCCGCGCATCGCGAGCGCTTCGTCGATGGACGAATGGACGGCCGTCCGCAATGCGCTCGTCGGTCGCCAGAGCGGCCGCCTCACTGTCATCATGGGCGGCCTCGGTTCGCTCCCCAAGGAGGACCGACGCGAGGCGGGCCAGCGAGCGAACGCGGTGAAGGTCAGCATCGAGGAGCGGCTCGAGGCGCGCCGCGCCGAGCTCGCGGCGGCGACCGCGTCGCACGCGGCGCCGGCCGATCCGACGATGCCGGCGCGCGAGTCGTGGCTCGGCTCGGTGCACCCGGTCTCGCTCGTCATCGACGAGGTCATCGCGATCTTCCGCGAGCTCGGCTTCACGATCGCGCTCGGGCCCGAGGCCGAGCACGCCTGGTACAACTTCGGCGCGCTCAACTTCCCGGCCGACCATCCGGCGATGGACCTGCACGACACGCTCTACCTCGACGACGAGCTCGTGCTGCGCACGCACACGTCGCCGGTGCAGGTGCGCACGATGCAGCGGTACGAGCCGCCGATCCGCGTGCTCGCGCCGGGCAACGTCTACCGCCGCGACTTCTTCGATCCCTCGCACGCGCCGATGTTCGCGCAGATCGAAGGATTGGTCGTCGACGAGGACGTCACCTTCGCCGACCTCAAGGCGACGCTGACGCACTTCGCGCGCCGCTTCTTCGGCGACGTGCGCACGCGCTGGCGTCCGTCGTACTTCCCGTTCACCGAGCCGAGCGCCGAGCTCGATGTCACCTGCGGCGTCTGCAAGGGGAGCGGATGCGCGGTGTGCAAGCAGTCGGGTTGGGTCGAGATCATGGGCTCGGGGATGGTGCACCCGAACGTGCTCGACGCGGCGGGGATCGACAGCGAGCGTTACACCGGCTGGGCGTTCGGGATGGGCCCGGGCCGCACGGCGATCTCGCGCCACGGCATCCCCGACATCCGCATCCTCTACGATTCCGACATGCGGTTCCTCCAGCAGTTCGGGACCGCGCGGACGGCGAGCGGGCCGGCGCCGGCGAGCGAGGGCGCGCGATGAACGTCTCGCACGACTGGCTCGCGCGTTTCGTCCCGCACGGCCGCTCGCCCGAGGAGGTCCGCGACCTCATCACCGCGCACGTCGCGACGGTCGAGGGGTTCGAGCGCCTGCGCGCCGACCTCGCGCCGTTCGTCGTCGCGCGCGTCGTCGAGAGCGAGCGCATCCCGGACACGAAGCTCTCGTTCAACAAGGTCGACGATGGCTCGGGCACGATGCTGGAGGTCGTCTGCGGCGCGCCCAACGTCACCGTCGGAACGCGCTATCCGTTCGCGCGCACCGGCAC
>CAYSAR010000396.1:0-1798 GCA_964428985.1 uncultured Gemmatimonadaceae bacterium
TCGAGCGCTTCGAGGCGCTCAGCCGCGATCTCGGGGAAGAGGCCGTCCGCGGCCTGATGGATCCGGAGGAGCAGGGCATTCTCGACGAGTTCCTCGCGCACGGCCAGGCGGTGCGCGCCGAGCGTGCGCGCGCGGCCGCGGCTGGCGAGTCGCCGGACTTCATCTCGCTGGTGCACGCGTGGGGCGGCGTGACGCTCGCCTATCGCAAGCGGATGCAGGATTCGCCGGCGTACCGCCTCAACCACGAAGAGGTCGTCAAGGCGCTCGAGGAGGGCATCGTCTTCGCCGAGAACCTCGACCCGATCGAGGCCATCGCCGACCAGTTCGGCCACGTCCAGGCGATGGCGTTCACGCGCCATTCGCCCGAGGGCAAGGAGCGCGTCGACCTCCCCGCGCGCACCGTCCTCGTGGCCGCCGGCACGGCGCCGAACGTCACCTACGAGCGCGAGCATCCCGGCTCGTTCGAGCTCGACGGCCGGAAGCGCTTCTTCCAGGGCTTCGCCGCGCGGAAGCAGGCCGACGGCACGTTCGCGCTCGAGCCCGACGCGAACGGGTTCTTCACGTCGCACGACGCCGGCGGCAAGTACGTCAGCTACTACGGCGACAACCACCCGCGCTTCAACGGCAACGTCGTCAAGGCGATGGCGTCGGCCAAGCACGGTTACCCGCACGTCGTCGCGCTCTTCGCCGACGAGATCGCGGCGCAGGACCCGGCGGCGCAGCCGGCGCGCGAGGCGGCGTGGACGGCGCTCGTGGGCCGGCTCGACGCGCAGCTCCTGGCGACGGTCGAGCGCGTCACGCGGCTGACGCCGACGATCATCGAAGTGGTGGTGAAGGCGCCGGCGGCCGCGCGGCACTTCCACCCGGGCCAGTTCTACCGCCTCCAGAATTTCGAGCGGCTCAGCCCGCACGTGAAGACCGACGACTACGTCTCGTCCCTCGTCATGGAGGGCATCGCGCTGACGGGCGCCTGGGTGGACAAGGAGGCGGGGCTGCTCTCGCTCATCACGCTCGAGATGGGCGTGTCGAGCCGGCTGTGTGCCTACCTGAAGCCGGGCGAGCCGGTGATCGTGATGGGGCCGACGGGCACGCCGACCGAGATCCCGGAAGGCGAGACGGTGCTGCTGGCCGGCGGCGGCCTCGGCAACGCCGTGCTCTTCTCGATCGCGCGGGCGCTCAAGGACGCGGGCAACCGCGTGCTCTACTTCGCCGGCTACAAGGACGGCGCGGATCTCTTCAAGCGCGAGGAAATCGAACAGGCGACCGACCAGGTCGTCTGGGCGACCGACCTCGGCACGGAGATTGCGCCGGCCCGGCCCCAGGACGCGCACTTCCGCGGCAACATCGTCCAGGCCATGGTCGCGTTTGCCGAGGGACGTCTCGGCGAGGTGCGCGTGCCGCTGTCGGACGTGGACCGCATCATCGCGATCGGGTCGGACCGCATGATGAACGCGGTGCACCTCGCGCGGCGGACGACGCTCGGGCCGTACCTCAAGGCGGCGCACTGCGCCATCGGCAGCATCAACTCGCCGATGCAGTGCATGATGAAGGAGGTCTGCGCGCAGTGCCTCCAGCGTCACGTCGACCCGGCGACGGGCAAGGAGGAGTTCATCTTCTCCTGTTACAACCAGGATCAGGATCTCGACCGCGTGGACTTCGGCAACCTCCACGCGCGGCTGCGCCAGAACTCGGTGCAGGAGAAGCTGTCGAACCTGTGGCTGGCGCACCTGCTCGGGGAGTCACACCTCGCGAAGGTGTAACATCCTTCCTGCATGCTCGCGTCCGGCGCCCTGATCGA
>CAYSAR010000397.1:0-1776 GCA_964428985.1 uncultured Gemmatimonadaceae bacterium
ATCGTGATCTCCGGGCACGGCATCCGGCTCCCCGACGCGTTGCGTCCCCACGCGGTCGCCGTCGACGTGCCGATGCCGGGATTCATCGAGCATCGCGCACAGGTGGAGCGGATCATCCGCGATCACGCGGCGCGCATGCCGCTCAAGGTCGAGCTCACGACCGAGGACCGCACGCGCCTCATCAACAACTTGGTCGGTCTCACGCTCACCGAGGCGGAGAAGGTCGTCACGCGGCTCATCATCGAGGACGGCGCGCTGCGCGCCGACGACATCGCGCGCGTCGCGGCGGCGAAGCGCGACCTCGTCGAGCAGGATGGTCTCCTCGAGTATCACCTGGCCGACGAATCGTTGAGCGACGTCGCCGGCCTCGCCGGACTCAAGGCGTGGCTCGCCCGTCGGCGAGCGGTCGTCCACGACCCGCAGCGCGCGGCCGCGTTCGGCCTCGGGTTCCCGCGCGGCGTGCTGCTGCTCGGCGTGCCCGGCTGCGGCAAGTCGCTCTGTGCGAAGGCGATCGCCCGCGAGTGGGGTCTGCCGCTGCTCAAGCTCGATCCGGCGAACCTCTACGACAAGTACATCGGCGAGAGCGAGAAGAACTTCAAGCGCGCGATGCAGACGGCGGAGCGCATGGCGCCGATCGTGCTCTGGATCGACGAGCTCGAGAAGGCGTTCGCGTCGTCAGGGGGCGACGAGGACGGGGGCGTCTCGCGCCGCGTCTTCGGCACGTTCCTCGCCTGGCTCCAGGAGCGGAAGGGCGACGTCTTCGTCGCGGCGACGAGCAACGACATCGCGAAGCTCCCGCCGGAGTTCATCCGCAAGGGACGCTTCGATGAGGTGTTCTTCGTCGACCTGCCGACACCCAAGGCGCGCGAGGAGATCCTCCGGATCCATCTACGCAAGCGGAAGCAGCACCCATCGAACTTCGAGATCGCCGCGCTCGCCGCCGCGACCGAGGGGTTCAGCGGCGCGGAGATCGAGCAGGTCGTCGTCTCGGGGATGTACGACGCGTTCACGCAGGGGAAGCCGCTCGATACGGCGATGCTGCTGCGCGAGGCGGCGTCGACGAAGCCGCTCTCGGGGACGATGCACGAGCGGATCGCCGAGTTGCGTACCTGGGCGTCGGCCCGGACGGTGGCGGCGGACTAGGCGGCGGGCGTATCGTGTAGCGTGCCGGTGAGCCGCCGGCGGACCCTTCCAAGGAGCCTTCGATGCGTCTGTCGCCCCGCCACGTGCCGTTGTTCGCCGCCGCTCTCGTCGTGACCGCTTGCACGACCAGGTCCACTACGAGCACGACCGTCACTGGGAGCCCGGTGATGACGCAGATGCCGGCGCCCGAGCCGGCGTTCGACCCCGCCGGCCGCTGGTCGGTCTCGCTTGTCGCGCAGGGCCAGCCGATGGACCTCACGCTCATCCTCGTGAAGACCGAGGCCGCGGGGACCTACACCGGCAACTTCACGCACGAGGCGCTCGGCCCGATGCCCCTCTCCTCGGCGAAGCTCGACGGGAAGAAGATGGTGCTCACCCTCGCCGTCCCGACGGGCGACATGGCGACGATGAACCTGTTGTTCGACGGCGATGTCGTGACGGGGGAGTGGTCGATGCCGGGGGATGGATCCAAGGTTTCTGGGCGGCGGCTGTAGATCGGAACGGCGACTCGAGATTCGAGGAGTGAGTCGAGAGTCGAGAAGCGAGGGGGGGGCACGAGAACCAGAGGTGTGTCGCATCTTTCGCATCTCGACTCTCGACTCACTCCTCGAATCTCGAGTCCCGTCTTTCCCC
>CAYSAR010000398.1:0-1775 GCA_964428985.1 uncultured Gemmatimonadaceae bacterium
TCTTCGAGAAGGGCGTGCAGGGCCTGCGGCCGCTCACGCTCCGCGAGGTCGCCGAGGCGATCGGCATGCACGAGTCGACCGTCTCGCGCGTGACGAACGAGAAGTTCGCGCAGACGCCGCGCGGCGTGCTCCCGCTCAAGTTCTTCTTCTCCTCGGGCATCAAGAGCTCCGACGGCGAGGACGTCTCGGCGCGCGGCATCCGCGCGACGATCGAGAAGCTCGTCGCCGAGGAGGACCCGAAGAACCCACTCACCGACCAGGCGCTCGTCGAGATCCTCGAGCGCGACGGCGTGCAGATCGCGCGGCGCACCGTCGCGAAGTACCGCGACCAGCTCGGCGTCCTCCCCGCGCGCATGCGGAAACGCCTCTGATCCCGACCCCACGCCGGAGGGACCGATGACCGCCGCTCCCCTCGCGTCGCGCCCCACGCTCGGACCGGCGGGCCGCCCGCGCGTCTCGGTGCTCGTCCCCGCGAAGGACGAGGCCGAGAACCTCCCGCTCTTCCTCGAGCTGTGCGACGCCGCGTTCCGCCAGCAGGACGTCGGCTACGAGGTCATCGTCATCGACGACGGGTCGGTCGATGCGACGCCGGCGGTGCTCGACGAGCTCGTCGTGCGCTATCCGTTCCTGCGGACCGCGCGCCATCGCGCCCGCCGCGGCATCGCCGATGCGCTGCGCACCGGCTACCTCGCCGCGCGCGGCGACATCCTCGTCTTCTATCCCGCCGACCTCCAGTTCAAGCCGGAGGACATCCCGCGGCTCGTGAAGCCGATCCTCGATGGCGAGGCCGACATGGTCACCGGCTTCAAGGAAGGGGTCTACGAGAAGGCGTTCGTGTCGCGCGTCTACAACGGGCTGTCGCGCGCGCTGTTCCGCGTGCCGGTGCGCGACCTGAACAACGTGAAGGCGTACCGCCGCGAGATCATGGACGACCAGCCGGTGCGCCCCGACTGGCATCGCTACATGATCGTGCTCGCGCACGCGCGCGGTTACACGGTGACCGAGATCCCGGTGCCGCTCTATCCGCGGCATGCCGGCCACTCGAAGTTCGGCATCGGGCGCATCCCCGTCGGCGTGCTCGACATGCTCGCCGTCTGGTTCGAGCTGCGCTTCGGCAAGAAGCCGCTGCTCGCGTTCGGCACCGTCGGCGCGCTCCTCTTCGCGCTCGGCGTCCTCGCCGGCGTCCTCGCGCTCCTCGTGCTCTTCGCGACCGGCATCGGCCTGCGCTGGGTGTGGACGATCATCCAGACCTGCCTGCTGCTCGGTTCGGTGTTCTTCGCGACCGGCCTCCTCGGCGAACAGATCGCGGTCACGCGCGCCGAGCAGCGCGAGCTGCGCCGCCTCCTCGACGAGGTGCAGGACGACCGTCGGGGGCGATGAGCGCGCTCCGCGTCGTCCTCGCGACGCACACCTATCCGCGTGTCGCCGGCGACGGCGCGGGAGCCTTCATCCATCGGCTCGCGAGTGCGCTGCGCGCGGGAGGCACGCAGGTGACGGTGATCGCGCCCGCGGCGCGCGGCCTCGCGCCGGAGGATGAACTCGACCGCATCCCGATCCGTCGCTTCCGATTCGGGCCGCGCGCGCTTGAGACGCTCGCGTATAGCGGGACGATCGCGGACCAGGTCTCGAGCTCGCTCCGCGGCAAGGGCGCCCTCGCGGCGATGATCGCCGCGGGCTCCGTCGCGCTGCATCGCGCCATCGAGGAGCTCCGGCCCGACATCGTGCACGCGCACTGGTGGTTCCCGGCCGGACTCATGGCCGTCGGCGGAGCGGGA
>CAYSAR010000399.1:0-1773 GCA_964428985.1 uncultured Gemmatimonadaceae bacterium
CCTGCCGGACGACACGATCCCAGCCGTCGTCGTCGAGGTCGTGGAGCTCGCGCTAGTGGACCGTCTCGAGCCGCTCGCCCTCCGGACCGCGGTCCATGCCGAGTTCGCGCGCGATCGCCTCCGCCGTGACCGCCTGATCGCCGGTGAGCATCATCGCGCGGATGCCCGCCTCGCGGCAGGTCGCGATCGTGTCGACGACGCCGTCGCGCAGCGGATCGACCATGCCCGAGTATCCGACGAACGTCAGGTCGCGCCCAAGCGTCGCGCCGTCACGCGGCGCCCGATCGGGGAGGTCGCGGCGCGCCAGCGCAAGGATGCGCAGCCCCTCGGCGGCGAGGTCGTCGTTCACGCCGCGCAGGCGCTCGCGCTCCCTGTCGTCCATGTCATGACGTTCCCCGTCGGCGCCGAGGAAGGACGACGACGCCTCGAGGATCGCCGCGGGCGCGCCCTTCGCGAGCACCTCGGTGCCGCCGTCGGCCCTGCGATGGACGGTCAACATGCGCTTCGACGCGCTGTCGAACGGCACCTCGGCTTCGCGCGGGCGCTCCTCGCGCAACGCATGCACGTCGATGCCCGAGCGCTCCGCCGCATCGACGAGCGCGATCTCGGTCGGGTCGCCGAGAGCCCGGCGCGACCCGTCGTCCTCATGCTCGATCGTCGCGTCGTTGCAGAGCGCCCCGATGCGCAGGGCGAGCGCCTCGTGCCGCTCGTGCTCCACCCACGTCGCGCGGACGGTCATCTCATTGCGCGTGAGCGTGCCCGTCTTGTCCGTCGCGATGATCGTCGTCGAGCCGAGCGTCTCGACCGCCGGCAGGCGCCGCACGAGCGCGTTCATGCGCGCCATGCGCTGCATGCCGATCGCGAGCGTCATCGTCGTCACGGCCAGGAGGCCCTCGGGCACGGCGGCGATCGCGAGCGAGATGCCGACCTCGACCATCGGCAGGAGCGGGTTGCCCCGCAACCAGCCACTCACGACGATCACGGCGCAGAGTGCGAGTACGATGCCGATGAGCGCGCGGCTCAACGCCGCGAGCTTCGCCTCGAGGGGCGCACCACGCTCCGCGGTCTCGTCGAGCATCCTGCCGATGCGGCCGATCTCCGTCCGTTCGCCCGTCGCGACGACGACCGCGGCGCCACGCCCCTCGGTGACGACCGTTCCCATGTGGACGACGCTCGCGCGGTCCCCGATCGCTGCGGCCCCGTCCGCGACGGCGCCGACCTGCTTCTCGACCGGGACGGACTCGCCGGTCAGCGCGGCCTCGTCGACCCGGAACCGTACCGCTTCGACGACGCGCGCGTCGGCCGCGATGCGGTCGCCCGCCGAGAGCAGCAGCAGGTCGCCGGGTACGAGGGACGCGGCCTCGATCTCGGCCTCCTCGCCGTCCCGACGGACGCGCGCCCGCAGGACCGCTTGGCGCCGCAGCGCATCGAGCGCCGCCGCGGCGCGCCACTCGGTCGCGAACCCGATCGCGGCGTTGAGTACGATCACGATCGCGATCGCCGCCGCCTCGAACCCCTCGCCGAGCGCGAGGGAGACACCCGCCGCGACGAGCAGCAGCGCGACGATGAGACTCTTGAACTGGTGGAGGAGGATCAGCGGCAGCGACCGCGTCTTCCGCTCGGGAAGGCGATTGGGGCCGTGCCGCTGGAGCCGCGAAGCGGCCTCGGCCCCCGTCAGGCCGCGCGCGGCATCGCTGCCCAGCTCACGGACGACGTCCGTCGCGTCGCGCGCGTGCCACGCCCGCACATCGCTCACGCCGATCGCCTCACGGC
>CAYSAR010000400.1:0-1742 GCA_964428985.1 uncultured Gemmatimonadaceae bacterium
CCTACGCCGTCGATCGCGCGTCGAGTGACGACATCGCCGAGGTCCTTCAGACCGTCACGCTCGGCGCGACGCTCGGCCGCCGCTAGCGGCGACCGGCGCTACTCGCTCCGGATCGCCTCCGACGGCATCACGCGCGTCGCGCGCCGCGCCGGCACGAGGCAGGCGAGTGCCCCGGCGAGCGCGAGCGTGAGCGTCACGCCGCCGAACACCGCGACGTCGAGCGGCTGCACGTCGAAGAGGATCACGACGAGCAGGCGCGAGATGCCGGCGGCGAGCACGAGCCCGATCGCGAGGCCGAGGCCGAGCTGCCACGCGCCCTGTCGGAAGATGAGCCCGACGACGTCGCGCGCCGTCGCGCCGAGCGCCATGCGGATGCCGACCTCCCGCGCGCGCCGGCTCACCGAGAACGACATCACCGCGTACAGCCCGATCGACGCGAGGAGGAGCGCGACGAAGCCGAAGATCATGAACATCGTGCCGAACACGGTGACGAACCACAGCTGCTGCGCGATCGCCTCGTCGAGCGTCATCGGCCAGTAGATCGGCAGGTCGGGGTTCAGCGCGCTGACGACGTTGCGGATCGGGTCGGCGAGCGCCATCGGTGCGCCGGTCGTGCTGCGCGCGGCGATGTAGGCGAACGTCGTGCGCTGCTGCGCGAACGGACGCAGCACGATCGACGGGCGTGGATCCTCCGGGTCGCCGTTGAACAGGTCGGGAATCACGCCGACGATCGTCACCCACGGGGCGGTGCTCTCGATGCCGCCCGTGCGGATGCGCGTGCCGATCGGGTCCTTGCCGCCGAGGTGCTGGCGCACGAAGCGCTCGGTCACGACGGCGACCGGCAGCGCGTCGAGCCGGTCGGACGCGTCGAGCAGGCGCCCCTGGCGCAGCGGGATCTGCAGCGCGTCGAAGAAGCCCGGCGACACCGAGCCGAAACGCGTGGTGCCGAGATCCGCGTTCCGCTCGGCGGCCTTCCCCTCGATCATGAAGAGCGTCTGCACGAAGTTCTGCTCGGCGCCCGGCAGCCCCGACGCGATCGCCGCGCCGGCGACGCCGGGCAGCCCCGCGACCCGCTCGCCGAGCTGCTCGAAGAACACCGCCTGCGCGACCGTGTCCGTGTACTGCACGGGGAAGCCGACGCGCGCCGTGAACACCGAGCTCGTCGCGAAGCCGGTGTCGGCCGAGCCGGCGCGCGTGACGCTCTTGATCATGAGCCCCGCCGCGACGAGCAACCCGCACGACAGCGCGATCTCGAACACGACGAGCGACTTGCTGATGCGGCCGAGGCGGAGACTCGACGCGCCGCGCGACTCGTCCTTGAGCACCTCGGCGATGTCCGAACGCGAGGCCTGGAGCGCCGGCACGAGTCCCGAGAAGAGCGTCGCGAGCAGCGCGACGCCCGCGCTGAAGAGCAGCACCGGCGGATGCAGCGCCATGGCGATGAAGAACGGCGGGTCGGTGTCGACGATCGCGCGGTTGAACAGGTCGATGCCGTAGTACGCGAGCACGATGCCGCCGACGGTGCCGGCCGCCGCGAGCACGAACGCCTCGGAGAGGAAGATCCGCAGGATCGCCGCGCGCGACGCGCCGAGCGCCGTGCGCACGCCGACTTCCTTGCTGCGATGCGCCGCGCGGTCGAGCAGCAGGTTCGCGACGTTCGTGCACGCGATCATGAGCACGAAGAACACCGCGCCGAGCATCGTGAGCAGCAGCCCGCGCGGTTCATCGCCGATGAAGCGTTC
>CAYSAR010000401.1:0-1721 GCA_964428985.1 uncultured Gemmatimonadaceae bacterium
CGGTCACGGTGAGCACGCCGGCGTCGCTGAACGCGATCAGGTGTTCGCGCGATGCCGACGATGGCGTCGAGCCGCGCTTCATCGCGACGAGCGGGCGGATGGCGGCCCACGCCGCGATCACGTCCGGCTCATCGAGTCGCGCCTCGGGGAAGAAGCGGTTGCAGGCGTTCAGCAGGTAGCGCACATCGGTGCGTGAGGCGCGGACCTGGTCCGGATCGCGATCGGTCGGCGTGTCGGTGGTGCCGATGATCGTGTGGCGGCCGGCCGGCAGCGTGAACATCACGCGTCCGTCGTCGGGGGAGAGCATCGTCACCGCGCCGAAGTTCCCGACGCGCTCCGACGGCACGGCGATGTGCACGCCCTTCGTGCCGCGCAGGGTCGATTCGGCGGACGGCGTCTCGAGGCGCGTGATCGTGTCGGTCCAGGGACCGGTTGCGTTGACGATGAGGCGCGCGCCGATGCGGAACTCGCTGCCGCCGCGCGCGTCGCGGACGACCGCGCCATCGACGCGCCCGTCCCGGTCGCGCGTGAACGCGACGACCTCGGCGTGGTTGAGGACGCTCGCGCCGCTCGCCGCGGCATCGATGACGTTCGCGAGCGTGAGTCGCGCGTCGTCGGTCGCGGCGTCCCAGTACGATGCGCCGCCGACGAGTCCCTCACGCGCGAGCGCCGGCTCCGACTCGAGGACGCCATGCGCGCCGAGCATCCGATGCCGCGCGACGTTCCGGAAGAGAGCGAGCACGTCGTACATCGTCAGGCCGGCGACGAGCTTCCAGCGCGGCACGCGTGCGCCGCGGTAGACGGGCCAGGTGAACCGCAGCGGCCAAACGAGGTGCGGCGCGAGCGCGAGCAGGCGGCGGCGCTCGCGACTCGCCTCGAAGACCAGGTGGAAATAGCCGTGCTCGAGATAGCGCACGCCGCCGTGCACGAGCCGCGAGGACCGGCTCGAGGTCCCCGAGCCGAAGTCATCGCGCTCGACGAGCGCCGTGACGAGCCCACGGCGCGCCGCATCCCGCGCGATGCCGGCGCCGGTGATGCCTCCGCCGATGACGAGCAGGTCGAAGTCCCGGTCGGCGAGCGCGGCGAGTCGCCGGGCGCGTGTCAGGGGCAGGGAAGGCTGCACGCGCCGGAGCATAGCGCCTGCACTCCCGTGACGACAGGCGGGTATACCTTTAGGCATGTCGATCCATCAACCCGGCCGACGCGTCGCGATCATCGACGGCGTCCGCACGCCGTTCGCGAAGGCCGGGACGGCGCTGCGAGGGCTGAGCGCCATCGAGCTCGGCAAGCTCGCCGTCAGCGAGCTCGTGCACCGCACCGATCTGGATCCCGCGACGATCGACGTGCTCGTCTTCGGCACGGTGATCCCGTCGGTGCTCGCGCCGAACATCGCGCGAGAGGTCGCGCTGATGCCGCTGCTACCGAAGGGCGTCCAGGCGTTCAGCGTCTCGCGCGCCTGCGCCTCGGCGAACCAGGCGATCACCGATGCTGCCGACCAGGTCGCGCTCGGGCACGCCGAGGTCGCGATCGCCGGCGGCGCCGAGTCGCTCTCGAACGTGCCGATCCTGCACTCGCGCGGCTTCAGCGACGCGCTCGTCGCCGCGTCGAAGGCGAAGACGATCGGCCAGCGCGTGCAGGCGTTCTCGCGGATCCGCGCGAAGGACCTCATCCCGATCACGCCGGCGATCGCCGAGCCGACCACCGGCGAGACGATGGGCCAG
>CAYSAR010000402.1:0-1715 GCA_964428985.1 uncultured Gemmatimonadaceae bacterium
GCTGGCGAGTGGTCATGCGGGGAATCTACCGCGCGCTGCGTCGCTCTTCACGCCAGGCCCAGAGCGCGAACACGAGCAGCGCGACGAACAGCGACGGTGCGAGCATCACGAAGGCGACCTGGATGACGGCGTCGACCAACGGGCCTGCAGCGTCCTGCCCGTGGCTGCCGATGCGGAACTGCCGCCCCATCGCGATCCCCCGCACGAGCGTGAGCGGGATCCAGGTGAGGGCGAAGGCGAGCGCCGCGAGGCGGAGTCCGATGCGCATGCGCCGCGGTCAGGTCGCCTGGGCCGCCGCCAGCCGGGCGATGGGGACGCGGAAGGGCGAGCAGGACACGTAGTCGAGCCCCGCGCGATGGCAGAACGCGACGGACTTGGGGTCGCCGCCGTGCTCGCCGCAGATGCCGACCTTGAGCGCGGGGCGGGCGGCGCGGCCGTCGGTGGTCGCCATGGTCACGAGGCGGCCCACGCCGTCCACGTCGATCACTTGGAACGGATCCTCGGGGTAGATGCCGCGCTCCACGTAAAGCGGGAGGAAGCGACCGGCGTCGTCTCGCGAGAGCCCGAGGGTGGTCTGCGTGAGGTCGTTGGTGCCGAAGGAGAAGAACTCCGCCTCCTTGGCGATCTGCGCGGCGGTGAGCGCGGCGCGGGGCAACTCGATCATCGTGCCGACGAGGTACTCGACGCGCTGACCGGACTCGTCGCGCACGACCGCAGCGACGCGGTCGACGATCGCCCGCTGGTGCCGGAACTCCTCGACGGTGCTGACGAGGGGGATCATGATCTCCGGCTTCACGGCGATGCCGCGCTGCCGGCAGGCGGTGGCCGCCTCGAAGATCGCCCGCGCCTGCATCTCGGTGATCTCGGGATACGTCACGCCGAGGCGGCAGCCGCGGTGGCCGAGCATGGGGTTGGACTCGCGCAGCGCCTCGACGATGCGCATGAGCTCGCGGCGCGTCACGCCGACGCGGCGGGCGAGCAGCTTGGCGAGCGCGCGGCGGCGGCTGCCCTCGTCGTGCGCGACGATCATCTCGCGCATGGCGTGGATGCGGTCGCCGTCGAAGAACATGTGCTCGGTGCGGCAGAGGCCGATGCCTTCGGCGCCGAAGGCCCGCGCGACGCTGGCATCATGCGGCCTGTCGGCGTTGGCACGTACCGCGAGGCGGCGGCGCGTATCGGCCCAGGCGAGCAACTCGGCGAAGCCCTGGTACACCGGCGCGTCGGTCGGCGTGAGCGTCCCCGCGTTGACCTGCATCACCTCGCTGGGCGTCGTCGGGAGGTCGCCGAGGAAGACCTCGCCCGTCGCGCCGTCGAGCGTGATCCAGTCTCCCTCGACGACCTCCGTCTCGCCGACGGAAAAGCGCCGGTTGCCGGCGTTGACGCGGATGGCGTCGCAGCCGACGACGGCGCACTTGCCCATGCTGCGGGCGACGACGGCGGCGAGGAGGTGCTCGAAGTCGCCGAAGCGGACGTTGAGGACGACGTCGCCGTACATCTGGAGCAGGCGGCGATACGAGTCGTAGGCGAAGCGCGGGCTGCCGCTCTGGGCGGCGAGGCCCTGCACGGTGTCGTCGTTGAGGCCGAGGTTGAGAATGGTCTCCATCATGCCGGGCATGGAGACGCGCGCGCCGGAGCGCACGGAGACGAGCAGGGGATTCGTCGCGTCGCCGAATCGGCGGCCGGCCGCGTCCTCAAGTCGCGTGATGGCGCGTTCG
>CAYSAR010000403.1:0-1706 GCA_964428985.1 uncultured Gemmatimonadaceae bacterium
CGTAGTCGGGCCGAAAGTCGTGCCCCCACTCGCTGATGCAATGCGCCTCGTCGACCGCGAGCAGCTTCACGCCGACCGCCTTGAGGCGCTCGGCCGTCGTCCCGAGGTCGAAGCGCTCGGGTGCGACGTACAGGAGCTTGATCTCCCCGCGCTGCACGCGCGCCATGCGCGAGCTCACCTCGGACTGCGGCAGCGTGCTGTTGATGAAGGTCGCCGCGAGGCCGCGCGCGACGAGCGCGTCGACCTGGTCCTTCATGAGCGAGATGAGCGGCGAGATGACGACGGTGAGCCCGTCGAGCAGCAGCGCCGGGACCTGGTAGCAGAGCGACTTGCCGCCGCCCGTCGGCAGGACGACGAGCGTATCGCGGCCGCCGAGGACGGCGCTGACCGCATCGGTCTGGCCGGGGCGGAAATCGGGATAGCCGAAGCGCTCGCGGAGCAGCGCGCGCGCCTCCTCCATGCGGGGATGTGGCGCGACCGGCGTCGGTCTGGTGTGGGGCACGGCGAAGGATAGCAGCACCATCCCGGTGCACGGCATCCTTGCGCCGCATGTGACAACGGTTCAGGACGGTCGCGCATGGCGTGCGCGAGCGATAATGTTCGCGCGCCTCGAATCCATCCGCCTTGCCCACGATCCCGCTCTACGTCTCCGCCGCCGGCATCCTGACCGCGATCGCGCTCGGCTTCGCGGCCTGCGTCCACGTCGTCGGTCGCGACTACGACCGGCCGTACCTGCGCAGCTGGCGCACCGCCTGGATCGCGCTCGGCCTGCATTCGTTCCTCTCGGCCGCCGCGCTGATCGCGGTGCTCTCGCGGTCCATCCCCACGATCCGCCCCGGCCTCTCGGCGCTCGCGCTCTTCGCGGCCTGGGCGCACTTGTTCTATCTGCACGAGGGGATGTGGGCGCTCTGCCAACCGGCGCGACGGCTGCCCGCGTGGCGCCATCTCCTGCTCGGCGTCGCGTTCGTCGGCGCGATCGCGCTCGTCTTCGCGCCGATGGACGCGATGGTGCGCTACGAATTGCGGCTCACGATGCTCTCCGTGACGTGGGGCGTCGCCTACATCGCGACCGGCATGCTGCTGGTGCGACACGCGCCGGTGCTCTCGACGCTCGGGCTGCGCACGCTCGCGGGGTCGCTGCTCATCTACGGCGTTGGGCGCCTGCTCGAACCACTGACGTTCGACCTCGGACGCGCGCCGTGGCTGGAACAGCTGCTGATCTTCGGCGGCATCCCGCTCCTCGTCGCGACGGGCGCGGGCATGCTCGTGACGCTGCTCGACGATGAGCGCGTCGCGCTCGTCCGGGCGGCGGAGGAACGCGCGCGCGCCGAGCGTGCGGCGAGTGAGTCGGAGGCCGCGCTCGCGGCGGCGCTCGCGAGCAGCTCCGACGCCGTCTGCATCATCGATCGCGAGTATCGCGTCGTCGCGTTCAACGGCCCGTTCGCCGACTTCCTTCGCGACACACGTGGCGTCGAGGTGCACGAGGGGACCTCACTGGCCGACGCCCCGGTCGAGGGTCGCCGCGACCACTGGCGCTCGATCTACGAGCACGGGTTCCGCGGGCGGACGCTCTCGCTCAAGGAGACGGTGGAATCGGTCGACGGCAAGCCATCGCGGCTCATCTCGCTGCGCGTCACGCCGGTGCGTCGCGACGGCGCGATCAACGGGGTCCTGCTCGTCGGCCGCGACGTCACCGAGGAGGAGCG
>CAYSAR010000404.1:0-1690 GCA_964428985.1 uncultured Gemmatimonadaceae bacterium
ACCGACAGCACGATCACGACGAGCACGACGAGTCGCAGCATCACGTGCGCGACCGAGGCGAGCGTCGCGAGCAGCATCGGGAGCAAGCGCGCCTCGCGCAGCGCCGACACGCTCGTGCGCAGCGAGCGCAGCGCGCGTTGGATGCGCCGCCACCGGCCGGCATGCAGACGGAACCGCTTCGCCCACGGCGGCGGTGGCCCATTCGCGTTGCGCTGCGCGAGGAAGTACCCGAACGCGCCGAGCCCGAGCACGAACGTCGCGTAGCCGCCGAGCACGCCGAGCATCAGCACGAGGATGCCGCCCGACTCGTTGAACGCGACGGCGAGCCCGATCACGACCAGCACGAGCGAGACGAGCTCGAGGAAGAGCTCCATGAACAGCACGAGCAGGATCTGCGCGACGGGCAGCCCGGCCTCGGCGAGCACGAGGAACCGCGCGGGCTCGGCGCCCGAGCGGCCCGGCGTGATGCCGGCGGCGAAGTCGCCGCCCATGCAGACGCGCAGCGCGGTCTCGAGCCGGAGCGGGATGCGCATCGCGGCCGCGCTCCACTGGATCTTGAGGCCGCGCGTGAGGATCTCGCCGAGGATCGCGGCGAGGGCGAGGCCGTGCGCCCACCATGGGAGCACCGGCGGCGCCCCCGCGCTCGACCACCCGGACCAGAGGATGTATCCGGAGACGCCGAGCGCGAAGGCGAACGAGAGGACGACGATGAACCAGCGTCGCGCGCTCATCGCGCGCTCGAGCTTCCCATCACGGCGTCGGCGATGTCGTGGTCCCGGCGGGGGGGACGGTCCAGAACTCGACCCGGTTCTCCGTGAAGAGCGGCACCGCGACGAGATTGCGCGCCGGGTCGAAGCCGATGTCGGCCGGACTCGGCAGCCCCTTGCGCAGCGTGCTCGAGGTGCCGTTCGCGAACGCGTTCAACGAGGAGTCGGTCCAGCTCGTGTATACGGCGCGCCCGTCGCCGAGGACGACGAGGCCGTCGGCGCCACCGACGCCGGTACCGAGGACCGTCGCTGAGGGGCTGCCCGGCGCCCACGACCAGAGATTCGTGCCGGCGAAGCTCACGATGACGAGCGCGTCTCGCGCGCCATCCCACGCGATGCCGTTCGGCGCGGCGCCTTGTTCGAGTGCGACCGCTTCGGAGGCGCGACCGCCGCGGATCGCGAAGACGCGGCTGCGCCCCGGATGCGTGACGTTGCCCGACGCATCGAACGCGATGCCGGAGTCAGTGATGTACACCGTGCCGTCGGGACCGGCGACCGCATCGTTGAGAAACGTCGCGCGCTGCGACGCGAGCTCGATCGACGCGACCTGGTTGCCGGTGGTCACGTCGAACGCGCGCACCGCGTCGATGTCGGCCACCCAGAGCGTGTCGCCGACGAGGGCCATGCCCTTCGGCGCATTGAGCGTGATGTCGTCATCGGCGCCGTTGATGAACGGGACCGAGTCGCGCGTCGTCCCGTCGGCCGCAAGCCGGAGGATGTAGCCGTTGTCGTCCTTCTCCGTCGGGACGCCGTTGATGTTCGAGACGTACCAGGTCTCGCGCGCGGCGTCCCAGAGCACCGACTCGGGCGTCGAGAGACCGGAGGTGAGTGCCGCCGGCGCGCGCCGTGCCGCGTCGGTGGTCGCGCTGTCGGCATCGCGATCGACGCCGCCACACGCCGCGAGCGCGAAAAGGAGAAGGGCG
>CAYSAR010000405.1:0-1689 GCA_964428985.1 uncultured Gemmatimonadaceae bacterium
AGTGGGTCGGCGTCGAGCCCCTCGCGGCGCACGTCGCCGACGATGCCGACGATCTCGCGCGTCGCACTCGGCCCCCCGAAGCCGAGCGTGAGGCGTTGGCCGAGCGCCTCACGGCCAGCGAGGTAGCGGCGGGCGAAGGCCTCGTTCACGAGCGCCACCGGGACGCCGCCCGCGCGGTCGGTATCGACGAAGGGGCGACCGGCTCGCAGCGGGATCCGGAGCGCGTCGAGATAGCCGGCCGTGAGCGCTTCGACGTGGATCACCGGCAGCTTGCCGCTGGCGGGCAGTTCATCGCCCTCGATCGCGACGGGCGCGCTCTCGCGCCCGATTGGCCAGGACAGCGGCAACGCCGACGTGACGCCGACCACCTCGACGCCGGGGACCAATCGCAGCCGCTCGGTCGCGTTGCGCACGTACTCGGTGCGCGCTTCGGGCGTCGCGTAGTAGTTCCACGTCTGCACCGTCGTGATGAGCAGGCGGTCGGTCGCGAAGCCACGCTCGGTGCGGCCCAGCTCCGAGAGGCTGCGGAGCAGGAGTCCCGCGCCGACGAGCAGCACGAGCGCGAGCGCGACTTCCGAGACGGCGAGCGCGCGGTTCGCGCCGCGTCGCGAGGCAACGCTGGAGTTCGCCCGCATGCCGGCGGCGAGCGCGTCGGCGAGGCGGAAGCGACGAGCCGCAACCACGGGCACGACGCCGATCGCGAGCGTCGTGACGACCGCGAGCGAGAGGGCGAGGAGGATGGCCGGAACGTCGAGCGTGAGCCGCGTGAGCTGCCACATCGCCTCCGGCGCGTTCGCGCGGATCACCGCGATCGCCGCCCACGCGAGGAAGAGCCCCGCGACGCTCCCGACGGTCGCGACGAGCAGGCACTCGGTGAGCAGTTGTCGCGTGATGCGGCCCTGGCCCGCGCCGATCGCCGTGCGGATCGCGAGCTCCCGCCGTCGGCGGATCGCCTCGCCAAGCTGGAGGTTTGCGACGTTCACGCACGCGATGACCATGACGAACGCGACGGCGCCGAGCAGCACGAGCAGCGAGCGCCTCGCGCTGCCGCCGATCGCGTCGCGCAAGGCCACCACGACCGCACCCACGTCGGTGTTCGTCGCCGGGAACTCCGCCGAGAGCTGAGCCGCGACGACGTCGAGGTCCGCCTGCGCCTGCGCGAGCGTCACGCCGGGTGCCCGGCGGGCGACGACCTGCCAGTACCCACCCGTGCGCGTCGTCCGCTCGTCGGGCTGGACGACCTTCGGCGCCCACATCTCGGCACCGTAGAACGGGATCCCGTCCTCCGGCATCACGCCAACCACGACGCGCGCGATGCTGTCGAGGACGAGCGTCCGGCCGACGATGGCGCTGTCGCCACCGAAGCGCGAGCGCCACGCGGCCTCGGTGAGCATGACGACGCCGTCGCGCCCGTCGATGAACTCGGTCGGGAGGAACGTCCGGCCCAGCAGCGGCGCGAGCCCCTGGATCGCGAAGAAGTCCGCCGTCACCAGCGCGGATTGGAACGTGGTCGGGCCGTCGGGGCCCAACCAGTCGAAGCTGTACGGCACGATCGCCGCCATGAGGTCGAACGTCCTCGTGCGCTCCCGCCAATCGAGGAAGTTCGCTGGGGCGACCGGCTGGATGCTGCCCGGCACCCTGGTGTCGGACTGCCCGAGCGTGACGATGCGGTCGGCGTCGGGGAACGGA
>CAYSAR010000406.1:0-1681 GCA_964428985.1 uncultured Gemmatimonadaceae bacterium
GCATTGAGCAACGACGACTTCCCGACGCCCGACGGACCGTTGAACGCGGTGACGCGACCCTCGAGCGCGTCGCGCAGCGCGTCGATGCCATCGCCCCGCTTCACGCTCGTGCGGAAGACCGCGTACCCCGCTCGCTCATACGGACGCGCGAGCGTGCCGACCGACGCCTCATCGGACGCGAGGTCGACCTTGTTCAACAAGAGGTGCGCGTGGAGCCCGTTCCCTTCGCAGATCACGAGGAAGCGGTCGATCATGCGGCGGTGCGGCTCGGGGTTCGCGACGGCGAACGTGACGAACACCTGATCGACGTTCGCGACGAGCACGCGCGACCCATGACGGCCGCCGGGTTCGCGGCGCGAGAGCGCCGACGTACGCGGCTCGATCGCGACGATGCGGTGCGAGACGCCATCCCCCGTCGCCGCCGGCTCGACGGTCACGTGATCGCCGACGGCGAGCTTCGGTCCGCCGCGTTCCTCCTGCTTGAGTCGACCCGCGAGCGCCGCCTCGCGCTCCTGACCATCACCGACGTGCACGCGCCAGACACCGCCCGTCCCCTCGACGATGACGCCGCGCTCGACGCTCACGCGTCGTCCTCGTCGCGCGCCGCCTCGAGCCGCGCCGCATCGATGAGCTCGTCGAGGATGCGCTGCACGTCGGCGATGAGGAACGCGCCGAGGGCGTCCCGCGCCGCGATGCGATCCATGCCCCACGCGAGGAAGCCCGACTCGAGATGGCCCTCGACGCCCTCCTCGCCAACGCGACGCCAGCGCGGGAAGAAGAAGTAGGCGCCGTACGGCCGCGTCGCATCGCCCGTCGCGTCGACGAGGATCTCGACGCTGTACGGCATGCCGTCGCGCCCTTCGAGCGCCGCCGGACGCGCGTGCACCGCAGCGTACCCGCCGATGGTGCGCTCGTCCCCCTTTGAATGGTCCGCGGGAAGGAACCGGCTCATGGGTCCCCCACGGCGCCGCCTGACGTCATGCGCCCCGGCGGCGGGGCAGCATCTCCCGCATCACGTTTCCGGTGATGAACGCGATGTTCGCCGGACGCTCGGCGAGGCGACGCATGAGGTAGGGATACCATTGCGTGCCGAACGGCACGTAGACGCGCAGGCGCCATCCCTCGCGCACGACGGCGTCCTGGAGGTCGCGTCGCACGCCGTAGAGCATCTGGAACTCGAAGCGGTCGGGCGCGATCCCCTCGGCGGTCGCGTGGCGCTTCGCCTCGGCGATGATCGTCGCGTCGTGCGTCGCGAGGCCCGGATATCGGCCACGCGACATGAGGCGATGCATCGCCTCCACGTACGTGCGATCGACATCGGTCTTGTCGGGGAACGCGACCGACGCCGGCTCGAGATATGCGCCCTTGCAGATGCGCACGCGGCACTGCTTCTCGATCGCCCATGCGACGTCATCGAGCGTGCGGCGCAGCGCGCTCTGGAGCACGATGCCGACCGTGTCGGGGAAGTCGGCGTAGAGCCGTTGCGCGAAGAAGTCGAGCGTGCGCTGCGTGTAGGCGCTCGATTCCATGTCGAGCCGCACGAAGCTCCCGTGCGACCGCGCTCGTTCGAGGATCGAGCGCGTGACCTCCTCGCAGAGGTCGTCAGGGATGTCCTGCCCGAGCGCGGTGAGCTTCACCGAGACGTCCGCGTCGCTCTTGCTTTGGGGGACCGCGTCGAGGT
>CAYSAR010000407.1:0-1671 GCA_964428985.1 uncultured Gemmatimonadaceae bacterium
AAGCTCGCCGACCTGCTCGGCACGCTCGGGAAGGATCCGCTCGGCACCTCGCTCGCCTATCTGCCTGGGTGGGAGGGCGTCGACCTGCGCCTCACCGTGCGCGACCTCCCCCCGTTCGGCGCCGACGAACGACTCCGCGCCGCCGCCGACGCGCTGCGCGCGCGGATCGGCACGTGGGTCTATGGCGAGGACGACGCCGATCTCGCGTCGCTCGCGCTCGACGCGATGCGCGCGAAGGGGTATCGCCTCGCCGTCGCCGAGAGTTGCACCGGCGGCATGCTCGGCATGCGACTGACGCAGTTCGGCGGGTCGAGCGACGTCGTCGCCGGCGGCGTGATCTCCTACGACAACGCGGTGAAGGTGCACCAGCTCGGCGTGCGCGCGTCGCTCATCGAGTCGCATGGCGCGGTGAGCGAGGAGGTCGCGCGCGAGATGGCGAGCGGTGCGCGCACGCGGCTGCTCGTCGATGTCGGCCTCGCGATCACCGGTGTCGCCGGCCCGGGCGGCGGCACGCCGGAGAAGCCCGTCGGCACGGTCTGGCTTGGCGTCCACGTGCGCGGGCACGTCGAGACGCAACTCATCCACGCGATCGGCGACCGACAGGAGATCCGGCAGCGGAGCACGCAGGCGGCGTTGGCGCTGCTGCTGCGGGTGCTCGAGGGGCGATAGGCCGCGCCTCGCGGCGATGGAACGACGACGAGTAGCGCACCCCGGGTGCCGCGGACAAGGGGCGGCTGGAACGATCGGTCCGCCTCGCCGTAGTGTGCCAAGCCCGCCATCGGGCCTGACAAACCGGCACTTTTCCGGCGGCACGAGTGTTGCCCCTCAACAGGGCAACTGACGACCTTTCCCAGATGACCGACGAGCGAAACGCCCCATTCGACGGCACCGCGACCGACGCCGTGCCCGATCCCGGAGATCCCCCGGTGCCGAGCGCGCAGGGGGATGGCATCCCTGCGGCGCCCGAGGTCTCGGCGAGCGCCGACGAGGACCCGCGCGTGGCAGAGCTCACGGCCGAGCTCGAGCAGCAGAAGGACCGGTACATCCGGCTCCTCGCCGAGTTCGACAACTTCAAGCGCCGCTCCGTGCGCGAGCGCCAGGACGCCGAGCATCGTGGCATGGGGAACCTCGTGAAGGGGATCCTCTCGACGCTCGACGACCTCGCGCGCGTCAGCACGCTCGAGACGACGACGCCGGAGGCGAAGTCGATCGTCGATGGCTTCGCGATCGTCGAGAAGAACCTGCTCAAGGCGCTGGCCGGCCATGGCCTCGAGATCGTGAACCCGGTGAACGACGCCTTCGACCCGGCGGTGCACGAGGCGATCTCGACCGCGCCCGCGCCGTCGGAGGAGCTCGACCACACCGTCGCGCAGGTCTTCCAGGTCGGCTACCTCTTCAACGGCCAGCTCTTGCGTCCGGCGCGCGTGGTCGTGCACCAGTGGAACGGCTGATCGTGCACGGTCCCCGTCGTCCCGTCACCGCCTAGTCGATGGCGCAGAAGGACTACTACGCGGTCCTTGGCGTCTCGGCCTCCGCCACGGCGGACGAGATCAAGAAGCAGTACCGTCGCCTCGCGAAGCAATACCACCCGGACACGAACAAGGGTGACCCGAAGGCGGCCGACCGCTTCAAGGAGATCTCCGAGGCGTACAACGTCCTCGGCGACGCCGA
>CAYSAR010000408.1:0-1661 GCA_964428985.1 uncultured Gemmatimonadaceae bacterium
GAAACGCGCGAGCGAATTGATGCGCTCGGACTTCATCGGGTTGCGCTTGTACGCCATCGCCGAAGAGCCGATCTGGTCCTTGCCGAACGGCTCCTCGATCTCGCCGAACGACTGGAGCATGCGCAGGTCGCTCGCGAACTTCGCGGCGCTCGCGGCGACGCCGGCGAGCACGTCGAGCACCTGGGCGTCGAGCTTGCGTGTGTAGGTCTGTCCGCTCACCGGGATCGACTCGCCGAAGCCCATCGCGACGCAGACGAGCTTGTCGAGCTGGCGCACCTTCGCATGGTCGCCGCCGAAGAGCTCGAGGAAACTGGCCTGCGTGCCGGTCGTCCCCTTCACGCCGCGCATCGGCAGCGCCGCGAGGCGATGGTCGAGCTCGGCGAGGTCGAGCACGAGGTCCTGCATCCAGAGCGTCGCGCGCTTGCCGACGGTCGTGAGCTGCGCCGGCTGGAGGTGCGTGTAGCCGAGCGTCGGTTCGTCCTTCCACTGCTTCGCGAACGCGGCGAGCGTGCGCACGAGCGAGACGAGGCGTCCCTTGAGCAGCTCGAGACCGCGCTTCATCTGGATCAGGTCGCCGTTGTCGGTGACGAAGCAGCTCGTCGCGCCGAGGTGGATGACGCCCTTCGCCGCCGGCGCGACGTCGCCGAACGCGTGCACGTGCGCCATGACGTCGTGCTTGAAGCGCTTCTCGTACTCCGCGACCTTCGCGAAGTCGATGTCGTCGAGGTGGGCGCGCATCTCGTCGACGGCCTGCTTGGGGATGTCGACGCCGAGCTCGCGCTCGGCCTCGGCGAGCGCGAGCCAGAGGCGGCGCCAGAGTCCGTGACGCACCTGCATGCTCCAGAGCTCGAGCATCGCCTTGGAGGCGTAGCGCTCGGCGAGCGGGGACCGGTACGTCTCGTGGCTCATCGGATGTAGAAGTCGGTCGAGTAGATGGTGCCGTTGCGTTCGAAGTACATGCGGATCGGGCCTCGGCCGGCGTAGTACTCCAGCACGCGGCCCGCTTGCTGCGCGTCGGTCACCGGCGTGCGGTTGACCTGCACGATGACATCGCCGGAGCGGATGCCGAGGTCGCGGGCGACGCGCTCGCTCACGCCATACACCAGCGCGCCCTTGTTGCTCTGCACGCTGCGCTCGGCGCGGATCGTCGGCGTCAGCGTGACGAGCTCCAGTTCGCGCATGACGGCGACCTTCTCGGCGCCGACCTCGGGGAGGTCCTGCACGGTCACGTCGACCTGGAGCTCGCGGCTCCCGCGGCGCACGGTGAGGTCGGCACGCTCGCCGACGCGCAGCTCGAGGAGCTCCGCTTCCCAGTCGTACGCGTTGCGGATCTCGCGGCCGCGCGAGCGCAGGATCACGTCGCCTTCGCGGAGACCCGCGCTCGCGGCGGGGCTCCCGGGGACGATCTGCTCGATCGTCGCACCGACCGTCGGCGCGCCGGGGCGCGTGGCGCGCGCGGTGCGGCCGGCCTGCTCCAGCTTCACGCCGATCCACGGCCGGCGCACGCTGCCGTGCGCGAGCAGGTCCTCGGCGACGCGGCTCGCGCGATCGATCGGGATCGCGAAGCCGAGGCCGATCGAGCCGCCCGACGGCGTGTAGATCGAGCTGTTCACGCCGATCACCTCGCCGAGCGCGTTGATCAGCGGGCCGCCCGAGTTGCC
>CAYSAR010000409.1:0-1660 GCA_964428985.1 uncultured Gemmatimonadaceae bacterium
CGAGGGGAAGGAGTCGCTGCAGGCGATGCTGCGCGACCTTCTCCGCAGCGACCGGCCGAACGTGCTCGACTCGATCGTGCTGATCGCGGTGCCGATCTACAACGCCGACGGCAACGATGCGTGGGGCCCGCAGGCGCGCAATCGCAGTGAGCAGGCCGGGCCGGCGACGATCGGCTTGCGCCCGAACGCACAGAGCCTCGACCTGAACCGCGACTACATCAAGAACGAGGCGCCGGAAACGCGTGCCGCGCTCGCGATGTTCGTCGCATGGGATCCCGACGTGTTCGTCGACCTGCACGGGACGAACGGTTCCTATCACGGCTACGCGCTGACCTACTCGCCGTCGTTGCATCCGGCGGCGATGGTCGGCGAGCTCGCGCCGACGGGACCCTGGACGCGCGATACACTGCTCCCCGAGGTGCGTCGCCGCACGCGCGAGCGCCACGGGGTCGAGACGTTCGACTACGGCAACTTCATCGGCGGCGCGAACGGCCGCGAGAATCCGTCGAGTCTCGAGAAGGGCGGGTGGATGACGTACGAGCACAAGCCGCGCTTCGGCACGAACTACTATGGCCTGCGCGGTCGCGTCGCGGTGCTGAGCGAGGCGTACTCGCACGATCCGTTCGAGGTGCGCGTGAAGGCGACGCGGGCGTTCGTCACCGAACTGCTCTCGTACGTCGCCGAGCAGCGCCAGACGGTGCTCGCGCGCACGCGCGCGGCGAGTGAGCGGCTTGCGCGCGGCGGGAGCGCGCCGGTGCCGATCCGCGCGGCGATGACGCGTTCGCCGTTCCAGGCGCCGGTGCTCGTCGAGCCGCTCCAGTCGATGGGGGACACGGTGCGTCACGAGATTGGCGTGCGCCGTGGCTACAAGCGCACGCGCCGGTTCACGCCGGTCACGATGCCCGTCTACGACCGTTTCGATGCGACAATGACGCAGCGGTTGCCCGAGGCGTGGGTGCTCGACTCGTCGATGACGCCGGTGGTCGAGCGCCTGCGGGCGCACGGCGTCACGGTCACGCGCCTCGGGCGCGGGTGGACCGGCGCCGGCGAGGCGTTCACGATCGACTCGCTCGTGCGCTCGCCGCGCGAGTTCCAAGGTCACCGCGAGGTCCGCCTCGAGGGACGCTGGACGCCGTCGACGCTCTCGCTGCCGGCCGGGACGTACGTGATCCCCGCGAAGCAAGCGCTCGCGCTCGTCGCGGCGATCATGCTCGAACCGCAGAGCGACGACGGGCTCACGACATGGAACGTCTTCGACGAACGGCTCACGGTCGGCGGGACGCACCCGGTGCGTCGCGCGCTCGCGCCGGTGCCGGCGGGGGCGCCCGAGTAGCGGATGCTGCGCAAGTCGCTGCTTTACCTCTCGAACCACCAGCGCATCTTCCGTTTCGTGCGGCGGAACCGCCTCGCGAAGCGCTTCGCGTCGCGCTTCGTCGCCGGCGAGACGCTCGCCGAGGCCTGCGACGCCGTCGACGGGCTGAACCGTCGCGGCATCACCGCCTCGCTCGATCTCCTCGGCGAGAGCGTCACGAACGAGGGCGAGGCGCGGGAGACGGGACGCACGTACGTCGCGCTCCTCGACGAGATCGCGCGACGCAAGCTGGACGCGAACGTCTCGGTCAAGCTCACCGCGCTCGGGCAGGACATTCGCGACGATCTC
>CAYSAR010000410.1:0-1659 GCA_964428985.1 uncultured Gemmatimonadaceae bacterium
AAGGTCCTCGTGCCGTCGCGCGAAGCGGTCGCGAAGCTCGTCGCGGCGCGGCTCGCCGCCGACGTCATGGGCGTGCCGACGCTCATCGTCGCGCGCACCGACGCCGAGGCGGCCGATCTCGTCACGAGCGACGTCGACCTGAACGACCGACCGTTCTGCACCGGCGAACGCACGGTCGAGGGATTCTTCCGTACGAAGCCGGGGCTCGAGCAGGCGATCTCGCGCGGCCTCGCGTACGCGCCGTACGCCGATCTCGTCTGGTGCGAGACGGGCAAACCCGACCTCGCGTACGCGCGCAAGTTCGCCGAAGCGATCCACAAGCGGTTCCCCGGCAAGTTGCTCGCGTACAACTGCTCGCCGTCGTTCAACTGGAGGAAGAACCTCGACGACGTGACGATCGCACGCTTCCAGCGCGAGCTCGGTGCGATGGGGTACAAGTTCCAGTTCATCACGCTCGCCGGCTTCCATGCGCTCAACTATGGGATGTTCGACCTCGCGCATGGCTACGCGCGCGAGCAGATGCGCGCGTTCGTCGAGTTGCAGGAAGCCGAGTTCGCGGCGGCGAGCCGTGGCTTCACCGCCGTGAAGCACCAGCGCGAGGTGGGGACGAGCTACTTCGACGCGGTGACGCAGGCGATTGAAGGGAAGCAATCATCGACGACGGCGCTCAAGGGGAGCACGGAGGACGAGCAATTCCTTGAGGCGAAGGCGGCGGTATGACGGCGGTGGCGGGGACGGGAGTCGGGGAGGCGGCGAGGCCGCTCGCGCGTGAGCCGCTCTCCGGCGTCGAGGTCCTCGTCCGCGAGGGCGCGGATCCGTTCGAGGACATCCTCACACCCGAAGCGCTCGCGTTCGTCGCGACGCTGCACCGCGCGTTCGCGACGCGCCGGCGGGAGCTGCTCGCGCGCCGCGTGAAACGGCAGGAGCGGCTCGACGCCGGTGAGCTGCCCGACTTCCTCCAAGAGACGGCACACGTGCGCGAGGCCGACTGGTGCATCGCGCCGCTCCCGCCGGACCTCCGGCGGCGGCGCGTCGAGATCACCGGGCCGGTCGAGCGCAAGATGATCATCAACGCGCTCAACTCGGGCGCCGACGCGTACATGGCGGACTTCGAGGATTCGAACACGCCGACGTGGACGAACCAGTTCCAGGGGCAACGCAACCTGCGCGACGCGGTGCGCCGGACGATCACGCACGAGGCGGGTGGGAAGCGCTACGCGTTGCAGGAGTACACGGCGACGTTGCTCGTGCGGCCGCGCGGATGGCATCTCGACGAGAAGCACCTGCTCGTCGATGGCGAACGCGTCGCCGGCGGGCTCGTCGACTTCGGGCTCTATCTCTTCCACAACGCGCGCGAGCTCGCTGCGCGCGGGACGGGGCCGTACTTCTACCTGCCGAAGCTCGAGTCGCACCTCGAGGCGCGCCTCTGGAACGATGTGTTCGTGCTCGCGCAACGCGAGCTCGGGGTCTCGCAGGGGACGATCCGCGCGACGGTGCTCATCGAGACGATCCTTGCCGCGTTCGAGATGGAGGAGATCCTCTACGAGCTGCGCGACCACTCGGCCGGCCTCAACGCCGGGCGATGGGATTACATCTTCTCCTGCATCAAGAAGTTCCGCGCGCACGAGCAATACTGCCTTGCCGATCGTGCGCGCATCA
>CAYSAR010000411.1:0-1657 GCA_964428985.1 uncultured Gemmatimonadaceae bacterium
GGCCTCCTGCCGCAGCTCGCGCTCAACGGCACCGTGCCGTCGTACAATCGGTCGATCATCGCCGCGCCCCAGCCCGACGGCTCGACGCTCTATCGGCCGCAGGAGCAGAACGAGGCGGCGCTCACGATGTCGCTGAGCCAGCGCATCCCGCTCATCGGCGGCAACCTGTTCGTCAGCTCGGCCCTCTCGCGCCTCGATGCGACGCGCCCGAGCGGCGCGACGACGACGTCGACACGGCTCTGGTCGTCGACGCCGATGAACGTCGGCATCCAGCAGGACATCCTGCGCCCGAACCAGCTGCGTTGGAACAACCGCACGAACGAGCTCCAGGCCGAGATCGCCGAGCGGCAGTACAAGGAGGCGATGGAGGACATCGCGATCGCCGCCGCGAACGGGTTCTTCGACTACTACACGGCGAAGCTGGGTCTCGAGAACGCGGTCACGAACGCCGCCGTGAACGACACGCTCTTCACGCTGAACAAGGGTCGGTTCGAGGTCGGCAAGATCGGCGAGAACGACCTGCTCCAGAGCGAGCTCGCGCTGCTGCGCGCGCAGGTCGCCGCCGACCAGGCGCGCATGGAGCACGATCGCGCGCTCGCGTCGCTGCGGCTCCTGCTCAACCTCCCCGAGGGCGCGCCGCTCGACATCATCGTGCCGACCGAGGTGCCCGAGGTCGGGCCCGACACCGCGATCGCGGTCGCGCAGGCGCTGCGCAACGGCTCGCAGGCGGTCTCGCTCGAGCTCGCCGAGGTCAACGCCGATCGCGCGATCAGCGAGGCGCGCTTCGCGAACGGCATCGGCGCGTCGGTGAGCGCGTCGATGGGCTTCAACCAGACCGGCGACGCAATGGACGCGGTCTACAAGGACCTGCGCGACGCGCAGCGCTTCTCGCTCTCGGTCTCGATGCCGATCGTGCAGTGGGGCGGGCGCAGCGCGCGCATCCAGGCGGCGAAGCTCGAGGAGCAGCGCGCCGAATACACGGGCCGGCAGGCGCGCGAGCGGACGGCGCAGGACGCGCACTTCGCGGCGCTCCAACTCATGCTCTCGCGGCGGCAACTCGCGATTGCCGCGAAGGCCGACACGGTCGGCGCGAAGCGCTTCGAGGTCGCGAAGAACCGCTACGTGATCGGGCGCATCGGCATGGACAACCTGTACCAGGCGCAGAGCGAGAAGGACGCGGCGCTCGCGGCGTACCTCCAATCGCTGCGCGGCTACTGGGTGGCGTACTACCGCCTCCGCCGCGTGACGATGTACGACTTCACGACCGGTCAGCCGATTCGCTAGTTTCGGGGCGTGAGCCCACGCCCCGCTCCCCACGCCGCGACGGCCTACCCCGACACGGAACGCGCCGCGCGCGCCGCGCTCGCCGCCGCGCCCGTCGATGAGGCGTCGTTCGATCGGCCGCTCTCGCCGTGCGACGTCGCACGCTGTCACGGCGCTTGCTGCTCCGACGGCGTGCCGCTGAATGCCGAGGAGGCGCGCGTGCTCGCGCGGCTCGCCGTCGATGAGGCGCCGGCCCTGCGCGAGCTGGGGCTCGATCCCGCGAGGCTCATCGCGTCGACGGAGCCGGGTGGGCCGGGACACACCGGCATCCGTCGACGCGCGATCGGCGAGCGCTCGCCGCGGCATCCCGACAGCGTGCCTGACACCGCGTGCG
>CAYSAR010000412.1:0-1631 GCA_964428985.1 uncultured Gemmatimonadaceae bacterium
GACGCAGGTGAGCCACGCGGTCGCGCTCGCGCAGCAAGGGACGCTGGGATTGGTGTGCGACCCGCTCGGGGGGTTGGTGGAGCTGCCCTGCGTCTTCCGCAACGCGACCGGCGCGGCGATCGCGCTCGCCGCCATCGAGATGGCGATGGCGGGGATCACTTTCGCGATCCCCGTCGACGAGGTCATCGACACGATGGGCGAGATCGGCCGCGAGATGGACGTGCGCTATCGCGAGACCGCCGGCGGCGGATTGGCGGCGACGCCGACCGGCCGACGGCTCGCGAAGGAGCGGCTCGTGCAGATCAAGCGCAGCTAGCGGCGCCTCGCCTCACGGCCGATAGATGATGCGCCAGATGCGTCCGCCGGCATCGTCGGTCACGTAGAGCGAACCGTCGGGACCGACGGCGAGACCGACCGGCCGATGCACCGCGCCCGAGGGCAGCGGCGCGCCACCGCCGTCGAACCCGTCGGCGAACGTCTCGGGCGCGCCGCTCGCGGTCATGCCGGCACCGAGCGCCTGGAAGGTCAGGTTGTAGCCATCGTTGTCGAGTGGCGTGCGATTGTGGCTCCCGTGCATCGCGACGAAGATCCCGCCGCGATACTTCGTCGGGAACATCGTGCCATCGTAGAACACGAGACCGTTCGGCGCGTAGTGCGCCTTGAACGTGGCGAGTGGTTGGTTGTAGGCGGCGCAGTCGATCTCATCGCCGTCGGACACGAGCTCACCGTCCCCACCGTACTCGGGCGCGAGCACCTTCGCGTCCTCCGTCAACGCGTCGTAGTAGCAATAGGGCCAGCCATTGTCGCTGTCCTCGGTGATGCGCACGAACTCCTCGGCGGGGAGCTCGGCCGATTCCTCGGCGGTGAAGCCCGCACCCCAATTGCTGAAGAGGTTGTCGCGCCCGTGCTGGACGCCGTACAGCGCGCCATCCGCCGGGTTGATCGCGAGCGCGACCATGTTGCGGTAGCCCTGCGCGAAGCGCGTGGCGACGCCTCCGGCCTGGTTCGAGCCGCTCGCCGCAAAACGCCAGATGCCGGCGCGCTCCGAGAGTTCGGGGCAGGGGGACACGCCCGGCGATTCGACGGCGCGGTTCACCTGCTGACAGGAGTTCGAGGCGGAACCGATGTTCACGTAGAGGTCCGTGCCGTCGACGACGACCGTCTTGCTCACATGGTCGCCCGTCGCGGGCAGACCCGAGGCGACGGTCACGGGGTCTCCGGTCGGCATCAACTGCCCTTCGGGGAGCGTGAAGCGCAGCACACGATCGTTCGCGCCGAAGTACAGCGCGCCGTCGCTCCACGCGATCCCGCTTCCGCCGAGCCCGGCACTGAAGGAGGACTGCTCGTCGGCGCGACCGTCGCCGTCGGTGTCGCGCAGCCCGATGATGCCGTTCACCGGCTGCGTCGCGCCGTCAGGGTTGATCGCGACGAAGAGGTCGCCATTCGGCAGGACGACGAGATGACGGGCCTTCATCGGCTCGCCGCCGCTCGTCAGGTCGGCGACGACCACCGCGCAGAAGCCGGCGGGGAGCGTGATCCCGCCGTTGTCAGCCTCGCAGGCGAGTTCTTCGCCGTCGGGCCCGACGCCGCCGTCGTCGTCATCCTCGCACGCCGCGAGCAGGCCGAGCGCG
>CAYSAR010000413.1:0-1622 GCA_964428985.1 uncultured Gemmatimonadaceae bacterium
AGTCCTCCCACGCGATGCATATTGTGCCCATGTCCCACCGCTTCCTGTTCGTCCTAGCCACGCTCGCGACCGTCGCCACGCCGGCCGGCGCGCAGCGCCCCACGCCGCCGACCGCCGACTACTACGTCTATGTCGGCGCGGAGAGTGCCGACGAGATCTATCGCATCAAGTTCAGCAAGGACGGTGCGAAGGTCGAGAAGACGATCGCCGTCGGCGAGCTGCCGGCAGAGATGGAGGGCCCGCACGGCCTCCAGATCAGCCAGGATGGGAAGTACTTGCACATGACGACCGGCCACGGCTTCCCCGACGGGAAGTACTGGGTCTATGAGCTCGGCCCCGACACGCTCGTCGCGCCCGGCATCCTGCTCGGCAACTTCCCGGCCTCGCTCGACGTGACGCCCGACGGCCGCTACATGTTCTCGGCCAATTTCAATTTCCATGGCGACATGGTGCCGAGCTCGATCTCGGCTGTCTACGTGCCGACGATGACCGAGCTCAAGCGGATCGTGACCTGCACGATGCCGCATGGCAGCCGCATCTCGTCCGACGGTCAGTTCCAGTACAGCGCGTGCATGATGGATGACGAGCTCGTCGAGATCGACATCGCGAAGCTCGAGGTGTCACGACGGTTCGGCCTCGCGAAGGGCAAGGAAGGTCCGCGCGACGCGAGCGGTGGCGAGATGCTCGCGATGTGGATCGACGGCGCGAAGAAGGCGAGCGGCGGCAAGACGAGCGATCCGGCCGATGTCGGCTACCTCGCGATGGAGCACAAGCACGAGATGGAGCCGAACAGCTGCTCGCCGACCTGGGCGCAGCCGTCGGTCGATGGGGCGAAGGTCTATGTGGCGTGCAACAAGTCCGACGTCATCGTTGAGATCGATCACAAGACCTGGACCGTGTCGCGACGCATCACGACCGGCCGCGGTCCGTACAATCTCGCCGTGACGCCGAACGGCGCGCTCCTCGTCGCGACGCTGAAGCAGGGCGCGAAGGTCGAGATCTACGATCTCAAGACCGGTCAGAGCGTCGGCGTCGTGCCGACGTCGAACACCGTCGCGCATGGCGTCGCGATCTCGCCCGACTCGCGCTACGCGTTCGTGACGAGCGAAGGCGTCGGCGCGGCGCCGGGGAAGGTGGATGTGATCGACCTCCGCGCGAAGGCGAAGGTCGCGACGGTGGATGTGGGGCAGCAGGCGAGTGGGATCGCGTTCTGGAGGATCGGGACGGGGCACGACTGACCTGAGGACCGCGCGATGAGCTCCACCAGTCCGATGCTCTGATCCGGCTCGTCGAACGTGCGTATCGCCAGCGTCGCGCTCGCCGCGCTCCACACCCTCGCCTGCACCACCGACCGCGCCCCGCGCCCACGCGAGCGCGCCACGCCCACCGTCCCACTCGCCGAGCTCAGCCTCGCCCGCGACTCCGCCCTCATCCTCGACAGCGCCGACGCCCTGCTCTCCCGTCACGCCGCCGCCGGCCTCGTCACCGTCGACGCCGACGGCCGCCCGCGCGTCCGCACCGTCGACTTCCTTCGCATCGCGCACCCCGCCGGCGCGCGCGACCGCTTCACGATCTTCGTCCGCACGCGCACGTCGACGCGCAAGGTCGAGCAGCTCGCGCAG
>CAYSAR010000414.1:0-1618 GCA_964428985.1 uncultured Gemmatimonadaceae bacterium
CTGGACGTCGTGGCCCTGCGGGACATCGCCCCGGGAGAGGAGCTGACGCTCGACTACGGCGAGGTGCTGGACGAGACGGCGGAACCCTTCGAGTGCCGGTGTGGCACTCCTGCCTGCCGTGGGGTAGTACGTGGGACGATGGGCAATTCGGTGACGTCACGCCTCAAGGGTGGCGTCACTGCGGCCGATACCTAGCGGAGGTACCGGTCGTCGAGGGGTTGTAGCGGCGAGTGGCACCGAGTCGCACCAGCTGCGCTTCCTGCGGTTCCCATCCGTTTCTCGCTGTCGGAGGAGCCATGCCGACATACGTCGTGGGCTTGAACGTCGTCGCGTTCATCGCGTCCTTCTGGGCGGCGGTGATCTACGCGCTCTGGACGCGGGACTGGATCGGCACCGCGCTCTGGCTGACGCTCGGGTTCGCCTGCCTCACCGCGCGACGCATGACGCCGCGCGACGAGTCCGAGGACGAGGGCTAAGGGGAAGGGGCCTTCAACGCCGAGGCACCGAGGGCGCCGAGAAGGACAACTGCAAGAGCTTCAAAGGGGGCTTCCTGGCGAGATGTCTGCCTAGAAGCCCCCTTCAAAGTTGTTGCTGTCTTCGGTACTCGGCGCCCTCGGTGCCTCGGTGTTGAAGGCAGTTCCCCGTATCCCTTACCGCCGCGACACTTGGACCTTCTGGATGTACCGCAGATCATCCTCGTCCTTCCGCGTCGTGTAGACCACGCCCCCCGCGCCCGCAGCGACGATCGTCGTGTTCGCCGGTAGTCTCCACCGCGTGATAAGCTTGCCGTTCCGATCGATCTGGTCCCACACCTGCCGCGGGTCGCGCGCCGGGGTCGCGCGTTGGACCCAGAGGTCTCCGTCCGGCGACGCGAAGATCGCGAGCGGCACGATCGCCGGGAAATGCGACGGCCAGCTCTCCGGCGGCGTCATCTCGAAGTCCATCTGCAACCCCGGCGGCATCTGCTTCTTCGCCGCCGCGATCTGCTCCTCGCCGTCCTTCCGCGCCTGCGCCATCTCGGCCTCGCGATCGGCCGCCGTCAGCGGGATCCGCTCGTACTCGACGCGCACCGGCGCGCTGCGCGTGCCGTCGGGCGAGATGAAGATCACCTCGTAGTTCGCGCCGCGCACGATCGCGATGCGCCCGTCCGGGAACGCCGTCCACGAGTCCGCCGCGACGAGCCCCGGGAACGCCATCGTGTACTTGATGTGGTTCTGCGAGAGCACTTGCATCTGCGGCGAGCCGCTCGTCGGGAAGCGCACCTTCGCGATCTCCGTCTTCCGCGACTGGTCGCGCGCGTCGACGCGCACGATCGTCACGCTGTCGGGGATCGACATGCGCATGTTGCCGCCGCCGCCCTGGCCCATGCCGATCACCATCGAGTTCGCGTAGAGATTGCCGCGACGGTCACCGGACATCGGCGCGGTGAGGGCCGAGCTCGTCGACTGGTCGAACGGCATGAACGGCGACGTGCGGCCCGGCTTGAAGTCGGGCCCGAAGAACACGAAGCGCGCCTGCGCCGCGTCGAGCACGGCGAGCGTGTCGCCCGGCAGGAGCACGAGCGCCGTCGGCGCGCGGTACTCGCCCGGTCCGCTCCCGCTGCGCCCGAGCACCGTGC
>CAYSAR010000415.1:0-1607 GCA_964428985.1 uncultured Gemmatimonadaceae bacterium
CGTAGGTGACGAACAGCAGCACGGCGATCATGATCGCGAGCTGCGGCAGCATGGGCGGAATGATTTCGGTCATCGAGATCCGGGCGATCCGGCAGCCGACGAACAGCGAGGTGCCGACCGGCGGGGTGATCAGCCCGAACGTCAGATTGACCACGACGATGATGCCGAGGTGGATCAGGTCCAGATCGAGCCGGTCCGCGATCGGCAACAGGATCGAGATGTCGAGGCCGAGCACGACCGAGAGCACCGCACCGACCGCCGCGCCGCCGGACACGCCGAGCAGGTAGGGCTCCGCGAGCGGATTGCGCAGCGTCGACTGCAGCGCCGTCCCGCTCGCCGCGAGTCCCGCGCCGACCACGATGCCGAGTGCGACGCGCGGGAGCCGCAGTCCGCGGACGATCGCCTCGGCGTTCGGTTCGGCGGTCATGCCGCCGGTGAGCGCCGCCCACGTGTCGGCGAGCGAGAGCGCGACCGAGCCCCCGGCGAGTCCGAGCAGGGACGCGACCACGACGGACGCGACGAGGAGGATCCAGGCTCGGGGCGTCACGCGCCTATCGACCCTGCGGCGGATCGCCGTAGATGAGCGCGCGCAGGTGCGCCGCGGCCTCGCCCATGCGCACGCCCGGCCGTCCGACGATCATCGTGTCGACGAGCAGCACGCGCCCCTCGCGCACCGCGCGGACCGCTTGCCAGCGGCGGTCCCCGCGGATGACGGCGGCACCCGACGGGCCGGCGAGCACCGCCCAGGGATCGCGACGCGCGACCTCCTCGAGCGACACCTGCGGCGACGGGGCGGCGAGGTCACCGAACGCGTTGCGCGCGCCGGCGACGTCGAGCAGCTCGCTCAGATAGCTGCCCGCACCGATCGTCATGAGTGGCGCGTCCCACACGTGCCAGAAGACGGCGCGCGGCTCGCCGGGCGTCGGCAAGGCGCGGATCGAATCGAGCGTCGCGCGCACCGTGTCGGCGACGAGAGCCCCGCGCGAGCGATCGCCAAGCGCCGCGGCGATCACCGGTGCGATGCGTGCGAGGTCGGCGATGTGATCGGTGCGCAACGTGAGCGTCGGGACGCCGGCCGCCCGCAGCCGTCGCGCCGCGCCACGATTGGACTCGCTGCCGTAGAGGATCACGAGGTCGGGCCGCTGCGCGAGCACCGCCTCGACGTTCGGCTGCATGCCGTCGCCGACGTTCGTGACGGTCGCGGCCTCGGGCGGATAGAGGTCCCAACTCGTGCGGCCGACCACGCGATCCCCGAAGCCGAGCGCGAAGAGCAACTCGGTCGTGTTCGGATTCAGCGAGACGACGCGCTGGGCGGGCGCCGTGAACCGGAGCGTATCGCCGAGATCATCGACGAAGACAGCGTCGGTCGTCGCGCCCGCCGACGCGTCACGCGTCGCGTCCCGCGCGTCGCCGGCACAGGCTCCGATGAGCGAGGCGCTCGCGAGCGCGAAGGCGAATCGGGCCGCGACGCTGAGGGTGGGACGACGCACGAAAAAGGGCTCCTTCTCGATGGAAGGAGCCCGGAGCACGCCGGCACGATCACCTAGGGACAGACGATACGCGCGCTGACGCCACGGAACCCTCCCCCGAGGGTTGAACGAGTGGCG
>CAYSAR010000416.1:0-1576 GCA_964428985.1 uncultured Gemmatimonadaceae bacterium
CATCCTCTGCCGGCAGGTGTCCGCGTTCGAGGTCGGGTACCTGGCGTCTGACGGCGTGACCGACTGCTCGGTAACGCCGGAGGAGACGCGGCGTTTCACCGTCCGGCTCGTCGTGCGCGGCGTCGAACTCCGGGGTGCGGCGTTGGCGCGTGTCACGATCGTCCAGCCCGGAGGAGTGTGAGAAGTGCACGCACTCGGGAGAACGGATCGGCGCCTGCCGCGGCGCATCACACGCCGGCATCGCGGCATCGCGCTCGCGGTCGTGATCGTCGTGCTGGCGATGCTCAATCTGGTCGTTATGGGGTCGGTTCGGCCTGCCGGAGACGAGGCCTTGATGGGCGCGATGCGGGCCGAGACCACGCGCGCCTTCTACGCCGCCGAATCCGGCGCGTTCATTGCCGTGCGAGCGATCGTCGGCGGGCTGGAGCCGCCGGCCGTCGGCAGCGAGCAGACCATTGGCGTGGCGACGGTAGCGTTCGTCGGCCTCCCCCCCACGGGTGAGGTCGGCGAGATCGTCGTCGAGGGGCGGTCCGGCGAGGCACGGCGCCGCCTCAACCTGCTCGTGGAGTGAGGTCCGGGAACAGCGCGCCTCGGAGAGGAGCACAAGTCATCGCCCCGGCGGGTCGATGATGTCAATGCGGGGTGCTGCCGCAGGGGAGCGTGTGCTTGTGTTGAGATCAACGGGCCTTTGCATTGCGCTGTCACCGACGCGACTGGAGGTCGCGGTGGTAGCGGGTCGCGTCGTTGCACGCTCTGCCTCCGTTGAGCTCGACCCGACCGAGTGGGAGGGTTATTGGGCCGACGGACTGATGCCCCTGGACGCGTCGCTCGCCTCGCTCTTCAAGCGGGTCGGCGCACGACGCGGGATGCCCGCGACGCTCTATCACGACGGCCCCGACGCCGCCGCGATGCTCGCCGGTTGCCCCGCGACGGGCGACGCCGCACTCCGTGCCGCACGCATGCAGATGATCGAGGCTCTCCCGTACCCGGCGTCCAGCAATCCGGTCTCCTGTTCGATTCTCGGTCGCGACGCCTCAGGCGAAGCGCCGCGTACGCACGTGCTCGCCGCGGCGGATCGCGATGACCGCGCACAGTCGCTGTACGGGTTCCTCGTTCGCGCGGGTTGCCGTCCGGTCGTGATCGCGCCGATGGAAGCGCCCCTGATCGCTGCGGCGGCGCGCGCGGTTCTCGATGAGTCCTGCCGGCCTGACGACGTGCTCGTGCTTCTTGGTGAACGCCACACCGTGATCTCGGCAGGCACCGGCGGCAACCTTCGCTGCCTTCGTTCATTCGATCTCGGCTACGACCTTCTGCTCGAAGCGCTCGTCCGGGCGTTCCATCCGGCTGGCCACGCCGCGCCGCCGACCACCGGCGAGCGCGAGCGGGCGCGGGAGTTCCTGCACACGCGCGGCATTCCCAGCCCGGACGACGTCATCGATGCGAGTTCCGGCCTGCGAGGCTCGGTCGTGCTTCCCTTGCTCCAGCCGATCATCCAGCGGTATGTCGTAGAAACCAGGCAGACGATCCGCTTCGGCATGAGCCACAGCGCCCTGTCGAAGGTGCGGCTCGTGCTCAG